>JANQIN010000193.1 GCA_028282145.1 Thermodesulfobacteriota bacterium
AAAACCTGCTCCTGCTGCATCATGGCTGCCGACAGATCACGCCCTCCTTCAAGACCTCCGCGAACCGCATCCAGAGCTTTGCGCAACCGGGTATTCCGGGTGTGTTCGACCAACCCTCTCAGGGCCCGGATAATGGGTACGCCACTTTTGACAAGGGTGTACATCTGCCGCGCGAACAGAATCAGATCCTCCTGTTTTACCTTGGGTTCGAACAGGTCTTTCCACTCAAAACCGGCACCGGCCTGTTCGTCCTCTTCTTTCAATGAGATCGGAACCAGTCCATTGGCTGAAAGCTGCCCTGCGGCAAGATCGGAACTCGGCGCATCGACAACCCCTTCCTGAAGATCGCCGCTCGAAGAACGGGCACGATAGCGGTACCTAGGCATCGGCAGGCTCCTTCACCCTGACCTTGGGAAGGCGTTGTTCCACCTCGCCGGAGACCCGAATCACTTCCTGAATGGTGGTGATTCCCTGTGCGGCATATTCCAGGGCTCCCAGAACCAGCGGTTTAAAATCCTTGTTTCGCTTTGCGGCCTGGGAGAAACCGGCGCCATCGTTTCGACGGAGCGCATCGGCAAGGTCATCGTTCATCTGAAGAAGTTCAAAAACCCCGATCCGGCCGTGATAACCCGTATTATGACAGTGGGGACAGCCACTGCCACGCTGCCACGAGAAGCCAGTGGCCTTATCGCCGATCAGGCTCTGCAGCCAGCTGCGCTGTTGAGGATCGAGAGGGTCATCCTCGCGGCAGGACGAACAGATACGGCGAACCAGACGTTGCGCCAGAACCGCCCGGAGGGCGCTGGCGACCACAAATCCCTGCGCTCCCATATCCAGCAGCCGGAGAGCCGTACTGACCGCATCGTTGGTGTGGAGGGTGGACAGAACCATATGGCCGGTCATGGCCGCTCTTAGACCGATCTCCGCCGTCTCCTGGTCACGCATCTCACCGACCATGATCACATCCGGGTCCTGCCGCAGGGAGCTTCGCAGAACGTCGGAGAAATGCAGGCCGATTTTGGGATTGATCTGAACCTGATTGATCCGCGGCAGACGATATTCCACAGGGTCTTCCACCGTGATAATTTTGGTGGACGGGGTGTTCAATTCATTCAGAGCCCCGTAGAGGGTTGTGGTTTTACCGGATCCTGTCGGGCCGGTCACCAGAACCATTCCATGGGGATTGTGAATGGCTTTGCGGAACTCTTCCATCATGGTCGGAGGCATCCCGATCTGCTCCAGTTCCAGGATCCCTCCGGATTGATCCAACAGACGCATAACGACCGACTCGCCGTCTGCCAGAGGCATGGTGGAAATACGGACATCAACCGACCGCCCTTTGACATGAATATTGAAACGACCGTCCTGCGGAAGCCTCCGTTCGGAAATATCGAGACCACTGACAAGTTTGAGACGGGAAACCACCGCAGGAGCAATCTGACGCTCCTTCATGGTCTGTTCGTACAGTTCGCCATCGATCCGCTGGCGAATACGCAGAAGTTTGTCGTCAGGCTCAATATGAATATCCGAAGCTCCGACCTGAACGGCATCTTCAAAAAGAGTTTTGAGAAGACGGGCCACCGGAGCATCTTCAGCGCCCGTATCGGGGAGAAGATCGGCCAGTTCCAGACCGCCCTGTCCCAGTTCTTCACCCAATTCCTCCGCCAGAGAGACGATCTCATCGGTTTTGCGATAAATGGAATCAAGGGTGTTCAGCAGCAGTGTTTCATCGACAACGGCCTGCAGCACCTCTTTACCGAGAGCTTTGGAAAGCTCATCGTAAGCAAAGAGGTCGATCGGATCGGCCATACCGACCAGGTAACCACCGGGCTGTTCCTCCAGCAGAATGGCCCTGAACCGACGGGCATAGGCCTCGGGCAACCGATTTGCCAGATCTGTGTCGAAGCGATAACGACGAAGATCAATAAACGGGATTTCCAGCTGTTCCGCCAGGAAATGGAGGAACTTCTGTTGTTCGACAAAACCCTGTTGCACCAGGACGCGCCCCAGCTTACCCCCGGTTTTCTTCTGGAGGGCCAGAGCCTGCGTCAGCTGCTCATCGGTCAGCAGTCCGTTCTTAACCAACAGGTCGCCGATACGAATCTTCTTAGGCATCCTTGAGTCCTCAGTCCTATTGCACCGTCCGGCCACCAAGAGCCGTTATTCGTTGTTCTGCAAAAGTTTTCATCCGTTGACTGGCAGAAGGGTGGTTTACAAGAGCCCGGTAGGCTTGCGCCGCCTGAGCCAGTCGTCCCTGCCCTTCTTCCGCCAGGGCCAGCCCCAACCACCAGCGCGCCTGGGGTTTCTCCGTCAACAGAACGCGATACTGATTGGCCGCATCTGCATAACGGCCCTGCTGCTGATGGATCCGCCCGGAGAGCGCGTACCAGTCAGGAAAAGACGCGGGTGAGGGCGCATCCATCCCCTGAAGCGTCGTTTCCGCATCCTTCAACCGCCCCTGAGTGAGCTGCATACGTGCCAACCGGATGCGAAACGACTCGGGCGATGAGGAGTGGACCATCCCTTCTTCAAGTAAGGTCTCAGCCCGGCCCATCTTCCCCTGAGCAACCGAGATGGAAACCAGCAGTGTGCGTGCACTGTCAAAGCCCGGATCACGTTTGAGGGCCTTTTCCGCCAGAATTCGAGCTTGGCTATTCTTCCCGACCGCAAAAGCTCTGCGTGCTTTTTCAACCTGCTGTGCCGGGCTGGGTTCCGCGACGGCCTTACTCAACACAGGCTGTTCCTCAGGAACAGGTCTCGGGGGCTCAGCAGGCCGGCTGGGGACCGCCCTGGGGGCTTCCGTACTGCTCTTACCCTCGGGGCTTTCAGGGGCCCCGGCGACAGACCTCGCAACACCTTGACCAGCGGTGGCGGAGGGGGAAGCCTTTTTGGGTTCGGAAGAGCCCCCCACAGCGAGGAGATCAGGAGCGGGCTTTTCTTCCTCCAAAGCGGTTGGCGGTTCAGCCTTCGCGACTGCCACAGCAGGCTCCGTCACGGTGGACGGTTTGGGTGCTGGAACGTCTCGCCTTTTCTGCATGTGTTCAGGTACGTCCGGAATGACAGGCGCACCACCCGGTCCGACCTCTTTTTGTCCCGCCACCGGAAGAGTTTTTCCCCAAAAGAAGCCGGCCGCACCGCAAACCAGAGCAACACCGATGGTAAGCCCTGCAAGCAACGTCCAACGCGCGCCCTTTCTCTCCTGAACAGGTGCCTCCAGGCCGCCAATCGGGTCTCCCCCCTTTGAAGCGGTCTTCCGTTGCTCAATATCCTTGAGCATCTGGTTGATCAGGCTCATAGCACATCCATCGACTGGCCGAACAGACCGGACGCCATCACCAAAAGGGGCGGTCCAAAGGACCAGATGCGATCCAGCCAGCCAAGGCGAACACCTTGGGTATCACGCGCCGCGATACGAACGAAGCTGGGTGTGACCTCGGAGGCCCCGCGCCCATAGGCAACCATCATCGACTTATGGCAAAGAAGGTTAACCAGGCGGGGAATCCCCTGACTGCTACGGAAAATCATGGCAAGAGCACGTCGTGAGAACAGTTCACGGTCCCGGCTGCCGGCCGCTTTTAATCGGCAGGTCACATAACCTGCCACCGCACCCCGATCCAGAGGCGGGAGTTGATAACTGAAGCCGATTCGCTGGCGCAACTGTCGAAGATGGGGTTGCCCGAGTTTTTCATCCAGTTCGGGTTGTCCGAAAAGAACGATCTGAACCAGTTTGGCTTTCTCGGTTTCCAGATTACTCACCAGACGAAGGGCTTCCAGAGTCTGATCGGGCATCACCTGAGCTTCGTCAATCAGCAGGACAACCTTCCGATTATTCTCCGCATAGGCGAGAAGAGCCTGCTGCAAAGCTTTGAGAACCGAGTAGGACGCGGCACGGGTGGGGACTTTCACCCCCAACTCTTCGGCCAGAGTCCGGTAAAGATGAGACGGGGTCAGGAGCGGGTTGGGAATATAGGCCGTGACAGCTTTGCCCTCCAGAGCATCCAGCATTTTTCGACAAAGAAGGGTTTTGCCGGTGCCGACTTCACCGACAATTTTGACGAACCCTTCCCCCGAACGCAAAGCCACAAGAAGCACATTTAACGCCTCGTGGTGACTCTCCCCCTTAAAAAAGAAGGCCGGGTCAGGTGTCAATTGGAAGGGCAGTTCTCGTAACCCGAAATGTTTTAAATACATGGGCTCCTACCACGGAGAGGAGAAATTCCCGTTCAGGTTCCGAAGCCGTTTCTGGGTCTGTTCCACCGAACGGCGCCATTGCTGATCACTGTTGACGACAATGGGCCGCAGGAGGATCACCAGCTCGGTCTTGGTGGACACTTCTTTGTTATGTCGGAACAGTCGACCGACTCCGGGCAAATCCCCCAACAGGGGAACACTGGCCTCGTTCTCGGTTTCGCTGTTCTTCATCAGCCCCCCGATCACCACCACTTGACCGCTGCGGGCCCGAACGATACTGTCCGACTCCCGCACCGTACTGAACGCCAGCGGAATGACCTGACTCTGTCCGGCCACGGTGATCTCCTTCTGCTGGTCAACCACCTCGCTGATGGTGGGATGAATATGGAGGGTGACGTTTTCGTCCGGATCGATCTGGGGGGTGACGTCCAGGGCGATACCCGAGAAAAACGGTGTCAGCTCGATATCGGGGGTCGTGGTTGTAGTGGTACCGGTGGTCGTGTCACTGGAAATATCCGTGACAAAGAACTCATCGGAACCAACCTTGATGACCGCCTTCTGATTGTTGACGGTACTGACGCGGGGGCTTGACAGAATCTGTACATTTCCCTGGCTCTTTAGCAGCTCAATAAACGCCGTAAAATCTTTCAAATTAACCGCGGCCGAAAAAACCCCGCCGAAGGCCGCATTGTCCAGACCTTCCGTCAAGGTGAGATTCAACGGATTGAGCGTACCGGTGTTGCCTGCACTCGAAGAGACGCCGTTCGAGATTGCCGTACCGCCACCGGTCTGCCCGACGACCACCGATTTGCCGGTCCCGGGCTCCCCAAGAGCGGCCCAGTTGATACCGGTCTGATAGCCATCGCTGAGGGTGACCTCGATAATTTTGGCTTCGAGGATCACCTGCCGCTGGACGTTGCCCTGAACCGCCTCCAGATAGGAAGCCACCTCATCCAGTTCGTTGGCCAGGGCACGCACCACCACGAGATTCGCCTGGGGCTGCACAACAACCTGGCGTCCTTTGCCGGTACCGACAATCATGCTCAGAGCGGTCTGAAGCTCCGCCCAGAAATCGCTGAAGGTTTCCGTATCGACCTGGCTTCCCGAAACAACACGGCTGCCGGAATCGCTGTTTTCATCACTGTCCGAGTCTCCATCGACCTCGCTCACCTGCCCGGAACTGACCCGCGTCTGGGAGATCCCGGTCCGTTTCAGGTTGAGATAGTTGACATAGAAGATTCGGCTCTGAAGCCCGGAGGCCAGAACCTGGAAACCGGTTCGGTTCTGACGATAGCTGTAACCGAAGACCGACCGAACCACTTCCATGACTTCTGGAACGGTGACATTTTTCAGAGACAGGGTGACGGTCCCGGAAACTTCAGGATGCACCACCATGTTGTAGGGGGTCCCTTCCACCAGGGACATGAAGAATTCACGCGCCGGAACCTTTTCGGCGGCCACATCAAATCGCGCTTCCTCCACAGCGAGAGGATTCGTCCCGGATTCAGCCACAAGGTCCGCTGCCAGTGAAGGTGGTAATTCAGGGGCCTTATGGGGCTGAGCCGTTTTTGACGGAGCCGCCTCCTGCAGCGAAGCGTTGATTTCGGCCGAGGAACTGATTCCTCGAGGCCCGGTGGAGCAGCCGGCAAGGGAACCGATGACCAAGCAGATCATAATCAGGCGAAAGTGCACTTTAAGCATGATGAACATCCCGTTCATTGTCCGGCAGGGGCCGGTTTTGATTTCACAGTCCGCTTTTTCAATTCAAGCCTGCGCACCCCTTTTGCAGAACGCAGGATCGCATGGTCGACCGCAATAGCTTCAACACGATACCCTTCAATCCGGTCCCCGGTCTGTAAGGACCGTCCGTTGATCACAGCCACCTGGCGCCCTTCGGAATAAAGAATCGCCATCAGGGTCAATTGCGTTTTCACCGCTTTCTTAGGCGCGGTTGATTTCTGCTGCGGCACCCAGGGAGCCGGACGTGTCGGATCAGAAAGCGCCCAGAGTTCTCCTGAACCCAGCAGAAGAATCATCCCGAAACCGATCAGCAATCGCATGGACATCGGTCAGACTCCTACCAACCCGGGGCCAAAGCTCAGGGTATGAACCTTCAGTTGAATGCGGGCCCTGGGATACGATTCCACTCTCAACTCGAAATCATCCCAGAACAGGGGGCGTTCCAAATGTTCCAACCGTTTGAGGTAGGAGATCGTCGCCAGGTACCCCCCTTCAAACTCAATCACGATCGGATGCCGGAAAAGATTCAGTTGGGCGGTGGGATCTTGTTCTCCATTGTCCGGTGTTGAGACCAGAGGCTCCACCGGCAGGTTTCTCAGAGAGACCAGTCGCAGTCCTTCTGTCCGTACCAGCATTTCGCGCAGAACCGCACCCATCTCCTCAGGCGGAATCAGATCTTTTCCAACCTCAAGCAACTGGGTTTCGACAGCGGAGTTCTTTTGAACCAGTTGCTTCAGCTTCGCTTTCAGCTCTGCATCAATATCGCGGGCAGCCTCCGCCTTTACCGCAACCAACTGGGCCTCGACCGTCTGACGCTCCTGCACCAGTGAGTCAAGTTGCTGCTGCATCCGGGTTCTCTGATTCAGGGCCGGACTGATAAAAAACTGCCATCCGATAAACGCCAGAACCACCAGGACCGCAGCCCCGAGAAGAGTCCGTTCACGCAGTGTCAGAGCATCAAACCGGGCTTCAACCGTTTTCAGATCGACACTCATGGCTCTCCCTTTCGCGGTTGGCTGTCCAACAGGAAAGCGTATCCCTGCTTGGAACGCTCCAGGGCAAGGGTTCGAAACTGCGTCCCTTCAAACACCCCATCTCGCCCCAATTCTTCAAGATAGATCGCCACCTTTTCCGCAGCCTGGGCTTCCCCTTTCAACTGCAGTTGCCCCACGCCGGAGGCGATCACCACTTCACTCAGCCAGACACCGGGAACCTGCACGCGCGTCAGACCGGTCAAAGGGGCGACAAAGCCCCGCGCTGCGGTCCGGGACCGCTGCAACCAGGCCAGCATCTCCTGTTTTCGCTTCAATTCGCGTGCTTTTTTCTCGGCCCGATCTTTGAGCAAAGTGCTGGGCTGCCGCTGGTCTATCTGATCCTGAAGCGCCTGAACCTGATTGGAAAGAGGCTGGAGGATTTTCTTCTCGACAGCGACCTCACGAGACAAGCGTCCGTTGAAGTAGAACAGAACCCCCCAACAGGCCCAGAGAAGAACCACAAGGAGTAACCCCAATTTGACGAACTGTCTGGCCGCCCAGACGGTTTCCACGTTCCGTTTTGATGGCGGGAACAGATTGACCTTCTGCTGCGTCATCTCTCCACCTCCCTCAGAGCACCACCAAGAGGGATAAGACAGCGATAGAGATCGGCCGGTTCAAGCGGTTGTTCCATCTCGAACAGATCGTAAATATTCAAGCCGGCGACCCGGGTCGTCATCTGGCTCCCCAACTGCTCCGGGAAGCCGGGCAGCTCAACCTCGGTGGGGAAAATCTGAAGGCTTGCAATCTGCGAGCGGAGGACGCTCCCCTCGAAGTAATCGAGAGAGCGTTGGAGCTCCAGAACCAGGAGGCTAAGCGCATCTCCCGTTTGCGCGTCCATCTGAAGTCGGTCCGTGCCGATGGAAAGCCCGCGGGAAAAATAGAGAGCGCCCTGCCGTACCACGACCAGGACCCCGCCATGGCGAGTCAGAAAGAGCCCACCGACCCCGACGGCCTGATCAGGATGGCGGGTCAACAAATGCGTCAGGGCCAGCTCGGTGATATCGATCGTCTCACAAGCGAGCTGTAAGTCTTCGGTCAATTCGAGCAGGGAATGGAAGGCGCTTGGAGGCGCGACAGCCGCATAGGCCAGTTTGCGTTGCTGCGGGATTTCGGGCACATGAAACAGATCCAGCAGGGCTGTCTCGACAGGAAAATCAACAAGGTCTCTGACCTGCCAACGGACGGCATCGGTCAGTTCATCAGGCGGAACATCCGGCGGCTCGACCTGCATCAGGGTATATTGCCCCGGGGCCCCGACCGCAATGGCCGGCGCATCTTTCAAGACACCTTTTTGAACACGGGAACGCAATTCAGACGAAACACCGCCATCCGACACAAAACTCTCCGCCAGAAGCACGCGGGGCTTTTCAGACATCGGCTTGTCCAGAGCAACGACCGCTCCAAAATCCTGTCCGAGCACCACCCCGAGGTGGACCTTCTGCGTTTTCTTCCCCTTAAATAATGCCATCTGTGTCAACCAGCCCGCTGTGATTGAAGCATTAGTAATTTGCCATGTTAACCACAATAGACACTAATTAAACCATAATTATATTTAAATTTCAAACTATTCTTTACCGCAGCCAGAAGAACCTTTCAGAGACATTTGAATCGCTTTTACGCGGAGTTGCAGCTGCTCCCGTCCCCGCCAGCGATTGATTTCAGGGGTCACGAGAAGGTTAACGGCACTGTCAAACAATGCAGCCCGGTCTCCTTGCCCGAACGCAATACAGGCCAGGGTGGCCCCATCTTGTCGCGCAGAGAAGCGCAGGTGGTCCTCTCCCACGACCCGAACATCCTGGCCCGTCACCCCGGAAAGCCGGAAAACCGGAGAGGCATTGCCCATTCCATAAGGGGCCAGTGAATCAAGCTGCCGCAGGCCTGCCAGAGTGAGATCACGAATCCGTATCTCCCCATCGTAATGGCTGACAGGTTGTCGGTCTTCCGGGGGCCAGAGATCAGACACCACGGACTCAAACGCTTCACGAAACACCTCCACCTTATCCGGGTCCAGGGTAACGCCGGCCGCTGCTTGATGACCGCCAAAGACCTGCAGGCTTTCCGCGCAGCGGGCCAACCCCTCATAAAGATGAAAGCCGCCGGCTGTTCGGCAGGAACCTTTGGCTTCTCCATCGTTCAGTGCAATAAGAACGGTCGGACGGTAAAACCGTTCCACCAGACGGCTGGCCACGATTCCAATGACTCCCGGATGCCAGCCCTCCCTGGCCAGGACAATGGAACATGAATCGGGAACGCCTTTCAGCAGAGAAATCGCCTCATCCAGGGTCCTTTTCTCCAGATCCCGCCGTTCCTGATTCAAACCGTCCAGGGTTGCGGCAATCTCCTGCGCCTCGGTTTGGCACTCGGTCAGCAATAATCGAACACCGCGGGTAGCGTC
>JANQIN010000060.1 GCA_028282145.1 Thermodesulfobacteriota bacterium
CCCATCCGTTCCATCTGGAACAGATCTTCTTCCGTCAATCTATAGAGGTCGGCGACGCTGTTGAGTCGCCCCAGTTGGAGCAGTTGATCCAGGAATCGGTCCCCAAGGCCTTCAATATCCATCCCGTTACGGCTGCAGAAATGTTTCAGCCCCTCCTTGAGTTGGGCGGGACAACTCAGCCCCTGACAGCGGGGGACCACCTCTTCGTCGAGCTTGGCGACTGGAGAACCACAGGCAGGGCATTGTTCCGGCATGGGAAAGGGTTTTTCCTCACCGGTCCGATCTTCTGTCACGACCTTGACCACATCAGGGATCACATCGCCGGCTCGCTCGACCACGACGCGGTCTCCGATGCGCACATCCAGACGGGCAATCTCGTCCCAGTTGTGCAGGCTGGCACGGGACACCATCACGCCGCTGACCTCTACCGGTTCAAGATGAGCGACGGGGGTGATGGCACCGGTACGGCCCACCTGACAATCGATATTTTCCAGTCGGGTAACCGCCTGACGGGGTGGGAATTTGTAAGCTGTGGCCCAGCGGGGACGGCGTGAGACCTGGCCCAGTTCGGCCTGAAGGGCCAGACTGTTGACCTTGATGACCATCCCATCGATCTCAAAGGGCAGCGCCTCACGTTCTGCGAGGAGATCTTCGTACACCTTCTGTACGCCCTGAACCCCCCGGGCAACCCAGGTCCCCGCCGTGTTGGTTCGCAGCCCAAGCTTCTGGAACTCCGCCAGCATGGTGTCATGGGTTCTGGCTTCCGTTCGGCTGGAGTCCCAGATCCCGTAGATAAAGATCTTGAGGGGACGCTTTGCGGTTTCCCGAGAGTCCAGCTGGCGCAGGCTGCCAGCCGTTGCGTTGCGTGGGTTGGCAAAGACCGCTTCCCCGTTTTCTTCCCGGGTGCGATTCATCTGCTGGAACTCTTCCACGTCCATGTAGACTTCTCCCCGGACCTCAAGGTGATCAGGGAAGGGAGGGTGCAATACCAGGGGGATTGTGGGAATCGTCTTCAGGTTCTCCGTGATGACCTCGCCGGTAATGCCGTCCCCACGGGTCGAACCGAGGGCCAGAGTCCCCTTTTCGTAAACCAGCTCAACGGCGACACCGTCAAGTTTCATCTCACAGACATAATCGATCTCTCCGGCCTCATGAAGAGTATTTTTGATCCTTTGGTCAAACTCGACCAACTCTTCGATGTTGGTGATATTACCCAGGGAGAGCATCGGTTCGCTGTGAGTATGCGGGGTGAAGCTGTCGAGGGGAGGGGCGCCGACCCGTTGTGACGGAGACTCAGGACTGATCAGCTCGGGCCAGGTCTCTTCCAGTTGCAGAAGCTCACGCATCAACGCATCGTACTGGGCGTCGGTAATCTCCGGCTGATCCAGGGTGTGGTACTGATAACTATGGTGGTGAAGCTCGCGGCAGAGGTCCTGATGCCTCTGTTGCGCCTGGGAATGGTCCATGAAACCCCTCAATAGATAGTTTTCATCCGGGAACGGCCCTTTTCCGCTTTAGCTGCGTCAATCTGCAGACTTGCTTGTGCGACGTAAAGTGCTATGTCTCCGCGCAAGCCCTTGATTTCCTTGCCACAACGAAAAATTCCTCGTGCCCAATCTGAAAACTCGCTCGGTGCAATCCATGGTTTCGGATGGACACGAGCTAGGTGTTGTAACTGCCAGGTTTTATAGCATGGGGTGGCGGGAGCCGCAAGAGACCCTCGGTAGTTGTCAGGGGGCTGGCAGTACAGTAAGATGTTGCCATAATTACAGTTTTTGGAGTAATTGAATGCCTGATGACCCCTTAATACGCTTGCTGCTCCTGGCAGCTCTTCTCCTTTTTTCCGGATTTTTCTCCGGATCCGAAACCGCTCTGCTGGCCCTGGACAAACTCCGGGTTAAATATCTGGTTCAAAAGAAACGCCGTGGTGCCAAAAAACTGGAACAGTTGCTCAATCACCCGGACCGCCTGTTGAGCGGCATTCTGGTCGGCAACAATTTGGTGAATATTGCCGCCTCCGTTTTTGCTACCGGGCTGTTGGTTCAATTGTATGGCGAGCGGGGCGAATGGTTGACGATCGTATTGCTCACGCCAGTCCTTCTGCTGTTCGCTGAAATCTGTCCGAAGACCTACGCTGCCAAATACCCGGAACGTGTCTCCTTCTGGGTACTGCGTCCCATCTCTTTTGTCCTCTGTCTGCTCGCACCGATCATCTGGCTGACCACCCACTTTGCCCGGTTTTTTACCCATCTGCTGAAAGGAGAGTCGACGGAAGACGGCCTGTTGTCGGAGGACGAGATCCGTTCCATCATTTCGGTCGGGGAAGAGAGCGGGGTGGTTGAAGCGGAGCAGCGACGGATGCTGCACGGCATCTTCGATCTCAGCGAGACCCGGGTGCGGGATGTGATGATCCCGCGAACCGAGGTGGCGGGAATCGAGGTGTCCACCCCCTTGTCGCAAGTGATCGACCTGGTGCGACGTTCGCGACACTCGCGGTTTCCCGTCTACGAAGGCAGCCTGGATCAGGTCGTCGGGATCATTCATGCCAAGGGTATCCTCACGGCGGACTGCCTGCAGGGCTTTGACCTGCGGGAGAGATGTCGCCCTCCCTACTTTATTCCCGAGTCGAAGCATATTGGCGCTTTGCTGCAGGCCTTTCGCCGTCGGCGGGTCCATCTGGGGATCGTCATCGACGAATACGGCGGGACGGAGGGGGTGGTCACTCTGGAAGACATTCTGGAGGAGATTGTCGGCGAGATTCATGACGAATACGACGAGCAGGAGATCCCGGTTCGCCGGATCGGACAATACAGCTACCGTGTGGACGCCGGAATCTCCATGAAGGAACTGAACCGCCGTTTTGGTGTCAAGCTCCCTGAAGAACATGCCGCGACTCTGGCCGGGTTTCTGCTCCATCGGTTTGGCGGTTTCCCCGGGGAAGGGGATTGTTGCGACGCTCAAGGGCTCCGGTTCCGGGTGTGCCGGATGGAAGACCGTCGCATTGAGGAGGTGGAGATGGAGATGGGGCCCGCCTCTGTCGAGGAGGGCGACTGAGAGTCGCCGAATGGGTGTTCGGGGAAGGCGAGAGTCTATCTCCTGAAAATAATTCAAAAAAGACAGCCCTGGTTTGGAGGCTGTCTTTTTTTGTATTCGCTCATTCGGGCAAAGGTCGAGTAAATCAGGATTTTTCCTTGACAGGGTGTCATGTGGGGACTATATTTTCCCCAAATAGTGTCAAATAGTGCCAAAAGGGGACACTGAGTGGCTTTTCAGGGAGAATATTTCAACAGCATCGACGCCAAGGGGCGAGCCAGCATTCCGGCAGAATTCCGGAAGGTGCTGGAGTCCGCCTACGGTGACGAGCAGATGGTGGTGACCAAGAACACTGAAAACGGTCTCACTGTCTATCCGTTCTCTGCCTGGGAAGGGATTGTTCAGAAGGTCCAGGAGAGTCCCAACAGTAAGCGCAAAAAGGCACTGCTCCGATTCATGGTGGTACCGGCTAAGACCGTTGGCTTCGATGCGCAGGGACGGATTCCGATCCCCCTTCCGCTGCGCGAGTTCGCCGGCTTTGAAAAAGATATTGTGGTGATGGGGATGTTCGACAAGGTGGAGATCTACAGTAAGTCCCACTACGCTGCCGCCATCGAACAGTCCCGTGAGCTGCTTGAGGAAGAGCCCGATTTCGTCGACGAAATGGGTCTTTGATCATTGGAAAAAAAAGAGTTTAAACATCTCTCGGTGATGCCGGAAGAGGTGCTGCAGTATCTGGCACCCCGGTCGGGGGGTGTTTATCTGGACGGCACTCTGGGAGGTGCCGGCCATGCCCGATTGGTTCTGGAAGCGGCTGCGGAGAGTCGTCTGATAGGGCTGGATCGGGATCCGGCAGCACTGGCAAAGGCGCAGGAGGTGCTGGCCCCCTTCGACGGAAGGGCAAGCCTTCATCATTGCACCTTTGCCGAAGCCACGGAGGTTCTCGCCGAACTGGGAGTCGGCGGTCTCGATGGAATGCTGCTGGACCTGGGGGTGTCATCCCATCAGCTCGATACGGCCGAGCGGGGATTTTCCTTTCAGCAGGAGGCACCCCTGGACATGCGCATGGACACGACACGCGGGATCACCGCGGCGGAGGTTGTGAACACGGCGCCTGTCGAAGAGTTGGAATTGATCTTTAAAGACTATGGAGAAGAACGGTTCGCACGTCGAATTGCCCGCCGCATCGAAACGGTGCGGGTGGAGCGGGAGATTGAGACGACGCTGGAACTGGCCGAGCTGGTCAAGTCGGCGGTTCCGAGGCCCAGAGGGCCTCAAAGGATTCATCCGGCAACCCGGGTGTTTCAGGCACTGCGAATCCATGTCAACGGAGAGCTTGATCAGGTCCGGGAAGGCGTGGCGGCGGCCATCGACCTGCTGAACCCGGGCGGACGGCTGGTGGTGATCAGTTTTCATTCACTGGAAGACCGCATCGTCAAGCACCTGTTCAGAGACGAAGCCAAAGGGTGTATCTGCCCGCCACGGTTTCCGATCTGTCAGTGCGGACGCGAGCCTCGGTTAAAACTTCTCACGCGCAAATGGGTGCGCGCGTCGGACGAAGAACTGTCCGCCAATCCCCGATCACGCAGTGCCGTATTGCGTGCAGCCGAAAGAATCTGAATTTTTCGGTTCATTGAGTTTATCGCAGGAGGCGGTTATGGCAGGCACCATCACTCACAGCGCACCCAAGGTCGTACGTTTCGACCTGCGGCGTCCCAGACTCGTCCCGGTCTTTCTGATGATCGGGGTGCTGTCCCTCGTATGTCTCTTCTTCGTCTGGTCGCGCATCGAGCTGACTCATCTGGAGTATGACCTGTCCCGTCTGAACAGTGAACTTCGTTCCACCAGGCAGGAAGTCAAAAAGCTACGGATTGAGGCAGCCAGTTTGCGCCATCCAAAGCGGATTGAAAGGCTCGCAGCCAAGCAAGGGTTGCGGATGCCGACTTCCAGCCAGGTGATTCTGGTGAAATAAGATGTCGGCGCCCGACCGTTGGGGTCGTGTCCGAATCCACCTGTTCAACGCAGGCTTTGTTCTGTTGTTTCTGGTTGTTCTGGGGCGTGCCTGGCAGCTGCAGGTCCATTCCCGGGACAAGTTCCAAGAGCGGGCCGAACAGCAGCAACAGCGTGTTGTTCCCGTAACCCCGCAGCGGGGGACCATCTATGACGTCCAGGGCAAAGAGCTGGCAGTCAGTCTTGAGGTTGATTCCATCTACGCCCATCCCGGGCAAATCTCCGATAAAAAGGTTGTGGCACGACAGCTGGCCAAGTCGCTGAAGCTGTCGCGTCGTAAGGTTCTGGCCAAGCTTCAGAGCGGCAAGTCGTTTGTCTGGCTAAAACGACGGGTCAGCCCGCAGGAGAGCGATCGTGTCAAGGAGTTGAAGCTTGGGGGCGTCGGTATTACGCGGGAGCACAAGAGGTACTATCCCAACAGTCGGCTGGGGGCGCAGATCGTCGGTTTTACCGGTGTTGACCCCAACGGGTTGGAAGGGATCGAGCTGCACTACGATTCGGACCTCCTCGGACGAGGCGGCTATCTGATCAGTCAGCGCGACGCTCTGGGACGGGGGTTGACCGGTGAAGGGCGCATTCACGGAGGGCATCGCGGAAACGATCTTTTCCTGACCCTTGATCAGAATCTGCAGTACGTGGTGCAGAAAGAGCTGCGCCTCGCTGTGAAGGAACATCGCGCCAAATCGGGCAGTGCGGTGGTGATGGAGGTTGATACCGGCCGTGTTGTGGCAATGGCCAGCTACCCCGATTACAACCCCAACGCTCTGGCCAAGTATCGCCCCGGACAGTGGCGGAATCGGCCGGTGGCCGATGCGTATGAGCCCGGTTCCACCCTGAAGGTCTTTCTGATGGCCGCAGCGCTGCAGGAAAATATCGTCCGACCCAACTCCAGGATCAACTGTGAGAAAGGTAGCTACTCTGTCGGCGGCCAGACTATTCACGATCGAAAGCCGTTCGGTCGCCTCCGGGCCTCCGAAGTTCTGAAGTACAGCTCCAATATCGGCTCGGCCAAGATCGGACAGAAGCTGGGACGGGAACGACTGCATGAGTATCTGACTGCCTTTGGTTTCGGTGAGCGCTCCGGGGTGGACCTGCCGGGTGAAGTCGGAGGTTTGTTACGGGCTCCCCGAGACTGGTTTGAAATCGACCTGGCTGCGATCTCCTTTGGCCAGGGGCTGACCGTGACCCCTCTGCAACTGGCGACGGCCACCTCGGCAATCGCCAACGGAGGCCGTTTGATGCGCCCCTATGTGGTGGAAAAAGTGGTGGGTGAGGCCGGGGAGATTCTGTGGCGGCAGAAACCCGAAATGATTCGGCGTGTCGTGGACGAGGAGACCGCGGAACGGGTTCGCGCCATGATGGGAACCGTGGTTGAGAAGGGCGGAACGGGAATGCGGGCCGCTATCAACGGTTACCGTGTGGCTGGAAAGACCGGTACGTCCCAGAAGGTCGATCCGGTCACCGGCGGTTATTCGGTCGACAAACGGGTCGCTTCGTTTATCGGTTTTGCGCCGCTTGAGAATCCCAAACTGGTCATCGCGGTGGTTGTGGATGAACCCAAGGGGCTTCCCTACGGAGGGCTGGTGGCCGCTCCTGTCTTTGCCAAAGTAGCGCGGCAGGCAATGAACTACCTTCAGGTGCCTGCGACCGCCCTGGCCAAAGCGCCGCAATTGCCGCCCATCCCCAGAGGGGTGACGCCGGTATCTACCGGCGGTCTGCAGCAGGTGGAAAGCAACGAGCCGGAGGTGGGGCGAATGCCTGATTTCCGTGGCATGAGCTATCGCGAAGTGATGAAGACCATGGAGAAAACCGGGTTGAATATACGCCTTTCCGGCAGCGGCCGGGTGGTGGAACAGTCACCTTCCCCCCACCGTCCGGTACGCTTCGGCGCTGAAATCTGGGTGCGCTTCGCCCCGGTGATCTGAGAATAGAGGATTGAATGTTGTTATCGCGCCTTTTGACATCTGTAACGACCGAAAGTACCACCGGGCCTCTGGACCGGGAGGTGAACGGACTGTCTTACGATTCCCGTCAAGTTTCTTCGGGGGACGTGTTTTTTGCGTTGCCCGGGTTGCAGGTCGATGGGCGTCGGTTTGTCCCACAGGCAATCGCGCACGGTGCTCAAACCGTGGTGTCCGAAGCACCTGTGGAACTTCCGGAAGAGGTGACGGGAATCCGGGTCCCCAATGCCCGGCTGGCGATGGCTGAAATGGCCCGTGTTTTCTATCATGATCCTGCCGCAGGAATGCTGACCATCGGTGTGACGGGCACCAACGGCAAGACGACAGTCTGCACCCTTCTGGAACAGTTGCTCAAACGCATGGGACGTAAACCCGCGGTTTTCGGGACTGTGAATTACCGATTCGGATCGCGTGTGTTGCCGGCAGCCCATACCACTCCAGAGGCGATCGATCTCCTCCGCCTTCTGGCCGAGTTCAGGCAGTTTGGCGCAGATACGCTGATCATGGAAGTTTCCTCGCATGCATTGGAACAGTTCCGCGCGGAAGGGATTCGGTTTGATCAGGCGATTTTTACCAATCTGACGCCGGAACATCTGGACTATCACGGAACCATGGAAGCGTATTTTCAGAGCAAGGAGCGGCTCTTTACAGAACTGTTGCGAGAAACGGGTGTGGCGGTGCTGAATGTGGATGACCCCTACGGTAGAAAATTGGCCGACCGGCTGCCTAAAGTGGTGACGGTGAGTCAGAAAGGGGTGGCTGATGTGGTGGCGGAAACGGTGGTCCAGAGCGCCGATGGAATGCGCGGGTGCCTCAAGACTCCCCGGGGAAGCAGCCTCGGTTTCTCTGCCCCACTGGTTGGAGCCTTCAACCTGTCCAATCTGCTCTGTTCCTTTGCCGCGGCTCTTGAAGTGGGGGCCGATCCCCAAGACCTGGTTGTAGGACTGGAGCAGTTGAAGTCGGCTCCCGGGCGGATGCAGCGGGTTGATAACGACTTCGGGGCGTTGATCCTGGTCGATTATGCCCATACCGGCGATGCCTTGGAAAAAGCGTTACACGCGGTTCAGGGTGTCGGTCGTGGGCGAACCATCTGCCTGTTTGGTTGCGGCGGTGATCGGGATGCCGGTAAAAGGCCCGTTATGGGACAAATCGCCGGTGAACTGTCGGACATCGTTATCCTGACCTCGGATAATCCGAGAACCGAAGATCCGCTGGTGATCCTGGAACAGATTCGTGCAGGGGTGCAGAGACACCTTCCGCCCTGTCAAGTCGAGGCAACCGGCAAGGGATATGTCGTTGAACCGGATCGACGGCTGGCAATCGAGCAGGCGGTTCAGCTCCTGGAACCCGGAGATCTGTTGCTGGTGGCGGGCAAGGGGCACGAAGATTATCAAATTCTGGGCACTGAGCGGATTCATTTCGATGATGCTGAAGAGATCCAACGTGCCCTTAAGAAGCGAAAGGTCACCTCATGAACCTCAGTCTGCAGCAGGTGGCACAGGTGACCGGCGGTCATCTTCCCGAGGGGAGCGGCACTCTGCGAATCAGCGGCGTTTCGACAGACAGTCGAAGTCTGCAGCCGGGTGAACTGTTTGTTCCTCTTCGCGGCGAGCGGTACGACGGCCACGACTATCTCCTCCAGGCGGTTGAGCAGGGAGCGGTTGCCTGTCTGAGCGAAGAGGTGGTGGCCGGGCTTTCGGTACCGATCATTCGGGTCGGCAATACCCTGAAGGCGTTGGGGGACCTCGGAGGCGCCGTTCGCCAGGGGTTTCAGGGGCCCGTGGTCGGGATCACCGGGTCCGCCGGTAAGACCAGTACCAAAGAGATGCTCGCCTCCATCCTGGAGCAACAGGGCCCGGGGCTGAAGACCGCCGGTAATTTCAACAACCTGATCGGTGTGCCTCTGACCCTTTTCCGGTTGGAAGAGGATGACCAGTGGATGGTGCTCGAACTCGGCACCAGCGCGTTGGGAGAGATTGAACGGCTCACGGAGATTGCAGCGCCGATCGTTGGTGTGATTACCAACGTCGCTCAGGCTCACCTGGAGACCTTGCAGACTTTGGAAGGGGTGGCTCGTGCCAAAGGGGAACTGTTTGCCGGGCTGGAATCCGGTGCTGCAATTATCAATGCGGACGACCCCTATGTTCGTGCCCTGCCTGTTGCCAATCATGTCCGCCGGCTGAAGTTCGGGCTGGCCCCCGAGGCCGATATCCGTGCTGAGAATATCGTTCCGGTGGTTGAGGGAATCCGCTTTTTTCTCGAAATCGACGGAACACGTTGGCCGGTGATCCTGCGCACGCCGGGGCGACATCAGGTGATGAACGCCCTGGCAGCCGCAGCGGCGGCCCATGCATTGGATGTTCCTCCCTCCCAGATTGTCGAGGGTTTGGAAAGCTACCGCCCGACAGCCGGTCGGATGATGGTACGCTCCCTTCCCGGAGAGGGGGTCTTGCTGGATGACAGTTATAACGCGAATCCTCTGTCGATGGCAGCGGCTCTAGTGGCTCTGGACGACCTGACTACAGGTGGCCAGCGGATCGCGGTTCTTGGCGACATGCTTGAACTTGGACCGGAAGCCGAAGAACTGCATCGTGCTCTCGGCGCTACGGCTGTTCCTTCCGTTGATCACCTCGTGTTGATGGGTGCCTTTGCCGATCAGATCGCCCTGGGGGCCCGGGATGCCGGGATGCCGGAAGAAGCGATTCATAAAGTGCCCGATCATGAAAAGGCGGCAGAAGCCGTTCTTGGCCTGTATCAGCCGGGCAACCGGGTCTTGTTGAAAGGGTCGCGCGGAATGCGTCTGGAAAAGGTAGGTGAACTGGTGCTGAACGCCTTGACCCCGAGTGGAAAGGGAGGCTGCTAGTATGCTCTACCATCTGCTCTACCCCTTGCATACGGAATATTCGGCCTTTTACGTCTTCCGGTTTATTACCTTCCGGTCGATCTACGCCACCATTACCGCCCTGGTGATCGCCTTTATTCTAGGGCCCTGGTTGATCGAGAAATTGCAACGATTGCAGATCGGACAATCGATCCGCAAGGTCGGGCCCGAATCCCATTTCAAGAAAGAAGGAACCCCGACCATGGGGGGCTCGCTGATCCTTCTCGCCATTGTCTTGCCGACCCTTTTGTGGGCCGATCTGTCCAACGCATTTGTCTGGGTTACCCTGATGGTCACTGTCGGTTACGGCCTGGTCGGCTTCGTGGATGACTACCTCAAGGTCAAGCACCGCTCCAGCGACGGAATCAGCGCACGACAGAAAATGTTCTGGCAACTGACCATCGCCGGTGTCGCGGGTGTGCTGCTTCACAGCCACCCGGCCCTGCAGACGACTCTGTCGGTGCCGTTTTTCAAAAACGTCACCCCGGACCTCGGATGGCTTTATATCCCCTTTGCCATGATCGTCATCGTCGGTGCCAGCAATGCGGTCAACCTGACCGACGGCCTGGACGGATTGGCAATCGGACCGATGATTATCGCCAGTGCAACCTACCTGCTGTTCGCTTACCTGGCCGGGAACGCCAAGTTGTCCTCTTACCTGCAGATCACCAGTGTCCCCGGGGCAGGTGAGCTGGCGATCTTCTGTGGAGCGATGGTCGGGGCAGGTCTCGGGTTTCTCTGGTTCAACACCTATCCCGCCCAAGTCTTTATGGGCGATGTGGGGAGTCTGAGCCTCGGTGGAGCGCTGGGGACGATCGCAGTGATCACCAAGCAGGAGATCGTGCTGGTCATCGTGGGTGGAATCTTTGTCATGGAAGCGCTGTCGGTGATCGCCCAGGTCACCAGCTTCCGGTTGTGGGGGAAGCGGGTTTTCCGTATGGCTCCGATCCATCACCATTTCGAACTGAAAGGCTGGCCGGAACCGAAGATCATCGTTCGATTCTGGATCATCGCCATCATCCTGGCTCTGGTCGGG
>JANQIN010000063.1 GCA_028282145.1 Thermodesulfobacteriota bacterium
GACCTGTTCAACCGGGCCTGCCACGAGGCGGGGGCCTACAACCTGGTCAAAGAGGACCGGGTGCTGAACCTGCTGCCGTTTCCCTTTGATGTCGGCTGCAATCAGCTCTTTGCCGCCCTGGCGGGGGGAGCGACCCTGGTCATCAGCAACTCCTGGATGCCCGCGGAAATTCTGAAGACCATTGCGGAAAAAGAGATCACCGGGGTCTCGGCAGTCCCCTCTATCTGGGCTGATCTGATGTCCTTTGATTCTGCCGTTTTCAGTGCGTCTCTTTCCCGGGTCCGTTACATGGCTATTTCCGGTGGGGATATGGCCCTTTCCCAGTTAAAGGAGCTGCGACAGTTCCTCCCTGAAACCCAGATCTATAAAACCTACGGGCAGACCGAGACCTTTCGCAGTTCCATGCTGATGCCTCATGAATTTGATGAAAGAATGGGATCGGTGGGGAAGCCTGTTCCGGGGGCTGATATTGCCATCCTGGCTTCCCGGGGCGCCAAGGCGAAAGCGGGAGCGGCCGGTCAGATTATTCATCGGGGGATGGGGACCATGCTGGGGTACCTGGAAGACGCGAAAGGGACTTCGGCAAAGAAACGCCGTGACCCTTTTTCCTCGGCCGGGAATACCTTTGCGCCTCGGGTGATCTACACGGGCGATATCGGCCAGCAGGACGAGGAGGGCTTCCTTTATATCCATGGACGACGCGACAAGATGCTCAAAATCCAGGGCAACCGTGTCTACCCCAAAGAGATTCATGACCAACTGCTGGAAAATGAACATATTCAGGAAGCGGTGGTTTTCGGAATCAAGCGGGCCGACGGAACGACGGACCTGCTGGCGGAGGCGCTTCTAATTCCGGGGCACGAATGCTCGGAGAAGGGGCTCGCGATGTTTCTGGCCCAGCGGCTTCCCACCTATATGGTTCCGTCCCGAATAACGATCGTCCCTTCCTTTCCCAGGACGGCAACGGGGAAAATCAGTCAGACCGAAGTCGAGGCCAAATACCGTGAATAAGGAACAGTTCTACAGTGTCGTTTCGCGTGAGAAGGTGGTTCAGGCTGTACGTGCGGCCAACGGTCCCGGATATCTTTTTTTCAAGGATATCCTGCAGCACAAGTACGAGGCGATTTGCCAATGCCTGGCCGGGAGAGTCCAGGTTCATTACGCAGTCAAGGCCAACCCCAGTCCGATGGTTCTTGAGGAGATCTCACGACTGGGACTGGGAGCCGATGTTGCCTCGGGGGGGGAGCTGCAGGCTGTTCTGGACGCTGGAATCCCGGCTGAGAAGATCGAGTTCTCGGGCCCGGGGAAACGTCTGGAAGAACTTCAGGCAGCCATGGAAGTCGGGATCGGCGCCATCAACGTCGAAAGCCTGAGCGAGCTGAAAAAGATACTGACACTGAGCCGGGACAGAGACCGGCAGGCCCGTATCGGGGTTCGGATCAACCCGGATATGGGCAAGGTAAAGACCGGGTTGAAGATGGCCGGGAATACTCAGTTCGGAATCTCGGAGGCCAACCTCCCGGAGGTTTTTGCGCTGATTCGTGACAACGCGAACCGCCTTCTGTTCCAGGGGATTCACCTGCATATCGGGTCTCAGGTCCTTGAGGCCTCGGTGATTGCGGAAAATATGCGCATTGCTCTGAATTCGGCGCTGAAAGTAGAGCAGGATTTCGGAGTTACTGTCGGAAAGATCAACTTTGGCGGTGGCTGGGGAATCAACTATTTTGAAAACCAGGCTCCCTTGAATCTTTCCCAGCTATCCGAGTTCATCGGGGTGGTGCTGAAAGAACCGGCTTACAAAGGTCTGGTCGACCGGTGCAAGCTGATCGTCGAACCGGGGCGCTTCCTCGTCGGTGAGTGCGGGCTGTTTTTTGCCGGAATCGTCACACTCAAACAGAATGGCACCTTGGATTTTGCCGTTCTGGATGGCGGCATGAACCACAATTATCTTCTGGCAGGCGGGATGGGACAGGTGATTCGTCGTAACTTTGAGATCGACGCGATCTGTCAGGGTGCGGAGGAAGACGGGGAGACGAAAACGTTTACTGTGGTCGGCCCCTTATGTACGCCGCAGGATGTTCTGGCAAACAATGTGGAGCTGCCGGAGGTATTGGCGGAGGAGGATACGGTCCTGTTTTTCAATTGCGGTGCCTATGGGGCCAGCGCCAGTCCGTTGCAGTTTTTAAGTCATCCACAGCCTTGCGAAGAGATGATCGATTAGGGCAACTATCCCGACGGGCGTTTTATAGGGTGGGACTGTTATGGTTTTTCATTCCGTAGAATTTTTTATCTTCCTGTTTGCCGTTTTCGGCATTTACGTCTGTCTGGGGCACAAGCTGCAGAACAGAATGCTTCTGTGTGCAAGCTATCTTTTTTACTCTTTCTGGGACTGGCGATTTCTGTCGCTGATTATTATTTCGAGTATTACCGATTTTTACTGTGCCCGTAAGATATCGGAACAGACCGAGAAAAAGAAAAGACAACAGTTCGTCTGGATCAGTTGCCTTATTAACCTGGGAATACTCGGGTATTTCAAATATTTCAATTTCTTTGCGGAATCGTTTATTGATCTATTGGGCGTTGTGGGCCTGAACCTCGACGTCACCCTGGCCCGGATTATCCTGCCGGTTGGTATCTCCTTCTATACCTTCCAGTCGATCAGCTATACCATCGATGTCTACCGGAAACAGTTACAGCCGGCCGAATCTTTTTGGGATTACGCCCTCTACGTCTCCTTTTTTCCTCAACTGGTTGCGGGACCGATCGAACGGGGCAAGAACTTGTTGCCCCAGATTATCAAACCCCGCCAGATCACACCGGACAACCTGGGGGAAGGTCTTTTATTGATCTATATGGGGCTGTTCAAGAAGTTGGTTCTGGCTGAGAACCTGGCCCTGATCGTCAATCCGATCTACGAGGCCAACGGCCATGGTTCCGGCGGGATGGTCCTGGTGGCAAGCTATGCCTTTCTCTTCCAGGTCTATTGTGATTTTTCCGCCTATACCGACTTTGCTCGGGGGGCGGCCAAACTCCTGGGTGTTGAACTGATGGCCAACTTCAGAGCCCCTTATCTGGCGCAGAATATTCAGGAGTTCTGGAACCGCTGGCACATCAGTCTGACCACCTGGATCCGGGATTACCTGTTTTATCCTCTGGCTTTCAAACGCTTCTGGGGGAAAGGGATTGATGTCAAGGCGATCACCTTCTTTACCTTTCTGATCATGGGCCTCTGGCATGGTGCCTCCTGGAACTTTGTCCTCTGGGGCGGCTTTCACGGGCTGGTTCTCGGCGGCTATGCCTTTTACAAGACCTGGGCGAAAAAGAAGAACCTGTCCTGGGGTGCCCCGGAATGGATAAAAATCGCCATCGGCGTATTCCTGACCTTCCATGTCTGTTTCATCGGCGATATTTTCTTCCGGGCGACCTCGTTCGAGCAATCGTTCCTGTTCCTGAAGTTGCTGATTTTTGACATGGAGTTGTCCCCTGCGGTGATTCTCCTTCTGCGGGATGTCGCTATTTTCTCGCTGCCCATTCTGGTGCTGGACTGGATCGATCTGAAGCATGAGAGCTTTTTCGAGTTTCTCAAAAACAGAAAGATTGTCGGCCATTCCATGATCTATGCCATGTTCTATCTGATCATTTTTTATCATCAGCAAAGCACCGAATATATTTACTTCCAGTTCTGATGGGAGACGATGATGAACGCCAATATCCGGACCCTCCTTGAATGCAGAAAACATCTCTTTCGTTTGCTGTTGATTGCGGTGTTTTTTGTGATGCTGGATTTTTTGATTTCCATCTCCTCCCCCGCCTTGCTGTCCGACTCCTATTATCTGGAGAAATACCTGACGCCTCAGGCGCTTACCGCAACCCAGGAATTCCTGCAGAACGAAGGCTATCTCAGCCCGTCGGATATCGCCGGATGGGTCAACCGGCCCAATGTCTCCCGTGGGCGTTGGGAGATCGACCAGTACGGCTCCAGGTCCTCTTCTGCGACCAGGGCGAATCGAGAGGATGATTTTATCCTTTTCCTCGGCAGTTCCACCGTCAACGGCGGTCAGAGTGTCCGAAACGATGAAACCGTTTCTGCCTATCTGGAGACTTATGGGGAGAAGTGCCTGAACTTCGGAACCATGCTCTATTCTCTGGACCAGTCCCTCCTGCTCTATGAGGATCACGGTAGAAGATTCCGCCATTCTTTCGTGGTGGTGGGTGTCGACGGCTTCCTGGATCAGGGACTCGGAAACATCTATATCCCATTGCGTGAGCGGGAACAGGTGAATATGCCGTTTGTGAAGCCCCGGTTCATGGAGAAAGGCGGCAGGCTTCAGAAGATCGAGGTCGATGTGGAATCGCTGCTGGCCGACCCTCTGGCGAGTCAGCAGTTGCAGACGGTTATCCAGGAAAGCGATCAGTACTACGGTGAGTTCCTGAAGTTCAAGAGGTTCAGCCTGATGCCTTTTTCTGAACTTTATCGACGAGGGGAGTCTTTGCTCAACAGGGCAGTGGGACTGTTCCGTCTCAAAGAAGAGGACTTTCACCTTCAAAAAATGGTGATGGAAAAATTTGTCGAGACGGGAAAGAATTATCAGGCGAAAGTCATTTTCCTGAAATTTGTCGACCGGGGCTCGTATGCACGAGGGACTGTAAAACAGTTTCTGCCAGACCGTTACAGGGCCAGTCAGGAGGTCATGAAGGAGTGGCCGTTTTATATTGTGGATACCAAGGAAGTTCTTCTGAAAAGCGGTCTGACGCCGGATGAAATCTTCTTTTCCGACGGTACCCATCTTCGTCCTGCAGCCAACAAGGCCATCGCGGATTATCTGAACGCTTTTATCCTTTCGATGGAAAAAGAAACCTAAACGGTCTGTCGCTGGGCCGCAGCCTCGGTAAGCTGACGTGGCGAAACTCTCTGGAGGGGAATGATTCGGAGAATTCTTCAATGGGGCGTCCGGATGAGGCGCCTTTGTTTAGTGGTTCTTGCCGCCGGGATTTTGGCCGGTCTGACCTGGCTCGGCCTGATGATCCCGATTTGGGTCGGGGTGGCACCGACGGCCGAGCAGGTGGTGCTGGTGCACGGTCTGGGGCGGAACGAAAAGGCGATGCTTCTTCTGGAGAACCGGCTGACCCGGGCCGGGTACGAGGTCCACGCGGTCGACTATCCCTCGCTGAGTGAAGACCCGGGGGCTCTGGTGAGCCGGGTGGGCGAGCAGGTGCAATCCTGTTGCGCCAACAACGGTCGTCCGGTCCACTTTGTTGCTCATTCCCTCGGTGGGCTGATCTCCCGCTCCTACCTGGACCGGCAGCCTCTCGACAACCTGGGAAAGGTGGTCTTGATCGGTACGCCCAATCATGGCAGTGAGCTGGTCGATCGATTTGGAGACCTCTGGTTGTTCAAGGTGATCATGGGACCCACTGCCGAGGCGCTGGGAACCGATGCGAAAAGCCTACCCCACCGGATCGGCCCTCCCTATTATCCTCTGGGGATCATTGCCGGTAACCGTTCCATCAATCCTCTGACCCGGCCCTGGATCAATGGCGCCAGTGACGGTGTTGTGGCGGTGGAATCGACCAAGGTTAAAGGCATGGCCGACTTCCTGGAGATCAAAACCACCCATGCTTTTATGCGTTACGACCCCCGGGTTGCGGACGCAATCCTCCATTTTCTGGACGTCGGAACCTTCCTCCACTCCTCCTCGACCCGTTCTTCGACCGACTCCAACTCAAAATGATTGTTGACGAGAATCCTGTCAGTTTGTTAGTCTTCTTCCATTAGATTTAATTTAAAGGGAGCCTTCGGCCCCTTTTGTGTTTTTCGGGAGGGGGAGAGAGAGTGCATGTTTTTCAAAGAACCCAACATACCCTTGTTCTCCTTGGTGATGAGCGTTTCCAGTGCGGCCGATATGATCAGCCAGAAACTGGCAAACCACCAGAAGCGGGTGGCTTTTATCGCCAATGAGCTGGGGGGCCACCTTGGACTCTCGACCCGGGATCGTCAGGAGCTGATGATGGCGGGTGCCCTGCACGACATCGGGGCTCTGTCTCTCAAGGAACGGCTCGATGCTCTGCATTTTGAGTTGAAGGACGGCCATGCTCACGCAGAAGCCGGCTATCTCCTGTTGAATACCTTTGCTCCTTTCTCCGAGATCGCTCGTCTGGTCCGTTACCATCACACCTGGTACTCCACCTGTCAGTCCAGTCCGCAACGGGTTCCCTTTCGGTGTCATTTACTCCATCTGGCGGATCGGATGGACGTGATGATCGATGCGGACAAACATATCCTCTATCAGGTGGAAGATATCAGTATCATCCTGCAGAACGGTCGAGGGACACGTTTTCACCCCGATGTGGTCGATGCCTTTGTCGATCTGTCCCGCCGCGAATCGTTCTGGCTCGATCTGATCTGCCTCGAGGATGAGATGCTGTACGAGGCGGCCTCCCAGGGGTCGCCGGTGGTCCTGGATACGAACATGTTGGCCGAATGGTCCCGTATGCTGAGCCATATTATCGATTTCCGCTGTCGGTTTACGGCAGTCCATTCCAGTGGTGTGGCTGCAGTCGCCGAGGCGCTGGCACTCAAGATCGGTCTGTCGAAAAAGCAGGCTCGCCTGATCCAGATAGCGGGTTATCTACACGATTTCGGTAAGTTGGCGGTTCCGTCCGAAATCCTGGAGAAGAAAGGGCCTCTGACCTCGGAGGAGCGGGCGATCGTGAAAAGCCACGCCTACTATTCGAGTGTCCTGTTGCGACGGGTGCCCGAGATGGACCAGATCAACGCCTGGATCTCCTGTCATCATGAGCGCCCCGACGGCCAGGGTTATCCGTTCAAGTTGTCGCAGGACGATCTGTCTCTGGGGGCGAAGATCATGGCGGTGGCGGATGTCTTCACCGCCATTACCGAGGACCGGCCTTACCGCGAAGGAATGGCGCCGGAGGATGCACTCCAGGTCCTGATCAGCATGAGTGAGGAGGGTGGACTGAATAAGGACATCGTGAATCTGCTGATTCTTCACTTCAACTATGTCAATGCGCTTCGAATGGAAGCCCAGGAAACCGCTCTCGCCGACTATACTGCTTTCGAAACAGCCCTGCAGGTGGCTCGTCCCGCTGCCTGAAACAGGTCGCCTACAAACGTTTACTTTCTCCCTTGTCAGAACCCGCTCACAGGATTGTCTTGTCCCATGGCCTGACATCTCAGGTGGTACAAATTGAACCATCCGTTATTGGTTCTTTTTGAACCACCTGGCCTGTCGGTACATCTAAGTCACTGAAATCAGAAAACTAAATATTGGCAAGAATCCTGCTGGTTGTAGAAACATTGCTATTCAACCGTTCAAGGGAGGTCAATGTGAGGATTTTCTGGAGAGTTTTACTGGTGGCGATGCTCTGTAGCATCCCGTCCTTGGCTCTGGCCGAGGACAAATGTCTGTCCTGTCACGAGGGGATCGAGATGTTCTCCGAAGTGGAAGGGATGAAAGACATCACCTGTACCGAGTGTCACCGGGGCGATGGCTCAGTGACCGACGACATGGCGAAGGCGCACAAGGGGATGTGGGCCAACCCCTCCGACTTCCGCGTGGTCGACCAAACCTGCGGCACCTGTCATCCGGATGAGGTCGAAAACGGTATGAAGTCGTTGCACGCGACCATGGCGGGTCAAATCAGTGGTACCCGTTATGGTTTCGGTTTGCAGGACCGTGGTGCGAAATACGCGGTGCGAC
>JANQIN010000085.1 GCA_028282145.1 Thermodesulfobacteriota bacterium
GCTGCCGGTTTCTTGGCCGGTGCTGCGGTAGCGACCTTGGCCGGTTCTTTAACCGGTTCAGGGGTCTTTATCGGCGCCGGAGCAGCAGGTGCTGCGGCCGGGGGCGGGGTCGCGGCGACCTTCTCCTCCACAACCGTTTCCACCGTCTGTTCAACGGCCTTCTCCGGAGGGAGATTGATTCCGCTTCCCAGAGGGGCTTCCCCCTGCGGCAGACGATCGTAAAAAGAGAGACTCTCTTCCTGATCCGGAGTCCCTTCGGTGGCCGGCGGTTCCTCGGCGGTTTCGGCGACCTGGATCTCGGGGGTACTGATCACCTCCGTTGCCACCTCTTCACCGCGGGGTGCGCCACGCTTGCCGACCATGACGCCCAGAATAAAGGCGGCAAAGGCGACCACGAGGACCAGGACCAGAACGGTCACGGCCTGCCGTTTTTCCATGCGTCGCTGGGAACGGGTTTTCAAATGAGAGTCCATATCCAACTCCTTGCGAGGAATTACATCTTCTCCGGTGCGCTGATCCCCAGAAGAGTCAGGGCGTTGTGCAACACCAGACGAACGGCATTCATCAGGTAAAGGCGAGCCTGAGCGACCTCTTTGGCCTCACCCAGGACCCGACACCGATTATAGTCGCTATGGAAGCGAGATGCCAGTTCATGCAGATAAAAGACCACCCGGTGCGGCTCATAACCGAGGGCCGCACCTTCGATAACCCCGGGGTAGCGGGAGATCAGTTTGGCCAGGGCCAGTTCGTTGTCGTGGGTCAACACCGAGAGGTCGACCTCATCCGATGTCGGCACCCTAATACCGGCCTCTGCCGCGTTTCGGTTGACGCTGCAAACCCGGGCATGGGCATACTGCGCATAGTAAACTGGATTGTCGTTGCTCTGCTGCTTGGCCAGTTCCAGATCGAAATCCAGCTGGCTGTCGGCGCGCCGCATCAGGAAAAAATAGCGACAGGCGTCCCGCCCGACCTCCTCGACAACATCGCGCAGGGTCACGAATTCACCCGAACGCTTGCCCATGGTGACCGGCTGCCCATCCCGCAGCAGATTCACCATCTGAATCATCAGGACTTCGAGATCCTCCGGAGGATGCCCCAAACCGGCGAGCATCGCCTTCATCCGCGGTATATAACCGTGGTGATCGGCGCCCCAGACATCGATCACCCGGTTGAAGCCGCGATCGAACTTTTCCATATGATAGGCCACATCGGAGGCAAAATAGGTGGGGCTGCCGTCACTTCGAAGGAGTACCCGATCCTTGTCGTCGTCATAATCGGTGGTCCGCAGCCAGAGCGCCCCTTCCTCTTCGAAGGTCAGATCGCGCTTTTTGAGCTCGGCCAGCTCCTTGGCCACCATATCCCGCTCGTACAGACTGCGTTCGGAATACCAGCGGTCGAATTCAACCCCAAAGGATTCCAGATCCCGGCGGATAATCTCCAGCAAAACCTGGATACCATAATCACCGCAGAGAAGGACCGCTTCCTCATCGGACAGGCCGGCCAGTTTGTCACCCTGTTCTTTCAGCAGATCGGCGGCCACGTCCCGAATATAATCACCCCGGTAACCGTCCTCGGGGAATTCGACCTGTTCACCTCGAAGCTCGCGCACCCGGGCCCAGATGGAGGTCCCCATCATCGTAACCTGGTTCCCGGCATCGTTAATATAGTATTCCCGCTGGACATCAAACCCGGCCTTCCCCAGGAGGGAAGCAACGGCATCCCCAACAGCGGCACCGCGACCATGGCCGATATGAAGAGGTCCGGTGGGGTTGGCACTGACAAACTCTACCTGGACCGAGGTGCCGTTCCCGATGTCACTTTGTCCGTACTCGATCCCCCGGCTATAGACCTCGTCCAACAACGCAAACCAGGAGACAGGCTTCAGCCGAAAATTGATAAAACCGGGACCGGCGATCTCGACCGACTCACAGGGGTTTTCTCCCTGGGTCATGGCATCGACCAGGGCCTGGGCGATCTGCCGAGGAGCCTTTTTCTCTGCCCGCGCCATGGTCATAGCAACATTGGTAGCAAAATCACCGTGTTCCGGATTGTTCGGTACCTCGAGCAAAATCTCGGGAACCTCACCGGACGACAGGCTGCCCTGTGCAAAGCAGGCCTGCAGTCCATCGGTGATCAAAGTATGCAGCATCTGTTTCATAAATAATCAATCCTTTAGTCACGACAAAGAGCGGGAAAGGCCCCTTTCAGGCCCCCGCGGCGGCATGTTAGCCTTGGCGTTCCAAGGCTGTCAAGGCATGACAAGGTCAATTTCGGGAAGGAAACTGGTAGATCAGTTCGTTGTCACGAACCATCCCCAGCTCGGTTCGGGCGACAAACTCGATATGAGGGCTGTTCTTGTCTTTCAACAGGGAAATATCTCGACGGAGAGCACGACTTTCCTTCTGCAGTGCCTGGATATCGTCCTGAAGGGCCATTTTCTGCCGATACAGGTCGTAGGCACGAACCACCCCCCGGTCCCCCAAAAGGGCCAGACCAAGCAGAGCCACCAGGGTAGCGCCCAGTACCCAGGTCGTGACCGAGGTGCCGGAGCATTTGGCAGCAGGTTGTTCTTCCGGAGAAACGGACATTCAGGTTCCCGTCAAGGTATGCCACCGGGGCTTTTGCCCCGGTGGCCATTTCATTAGTTCAGTGTAACGCGGCTTCGAATCTTTTCCAACGTACTTTTTCCAACCCCTTTCACCTTTTGCAAATCGTCAACCTTGGCAAAAGGCCCATGGGCGGTCCGATACTCCACGATACGCTGGGCAATGGCCGGTCCGATTCCGGGCAGGCCCTGTAACTCCTTGGCATCCGCAACGTTCACTGCGATCGCCTTGGTCTGAACCTGCGCCACCTGCTCCGCAGCCACCGAGAGTCCCACGCTCGCCAAGGTCAGACAGACCCCGGCACACACTACCAGAAGTGCTCGTTTCATTTTCCCCTCCTTTGGGTTTCACCCTGCCGTTCATCGGCAAAGGTGTCGTGCATCAAAAAAACATAAAAAGAACCGATGTTTAGCTCTAACACAGGTCCCGGAGCGGGTCAAGCGCCAACCGCTCAGTCGTCCCCACCTCCACCCAGGCTGCCGCCAAACTGGCCCAGCGAACCGACCCCGGAAAGGCTCAGACCGATCAGATAAGACTGTTCATCCTCCCGGTCGGTTAGTTGGACAAAGACCGACCAGCACTGATGCTGGTATTCCATCTTAACCATATGCTCCAAGCTGTTCATCTGCTGCAAGTCATAGCGCATCTTGTAGGTCAGGAACACGGGATCAAGAACCGCTGTCGCCATGGAACCGTAGAGATACTCGTAGTCGGCTTCCCGGTATCGATAACCCAAAGCCGCTCTATGTCGGGTATTTTTGGCATTCCAGGCAATCTGGGCCCCCAAACGTTCGGTGGTCAAATCCTGCCAGGAAAGTCGATGGTCCAGATCCAGAGCCCACTGAATGGAGGGCCGGAAATTAAGTTCCGACCGGAACGGCAGCCAGGTATCGCCCGCAGGGTTGTCCAGACTGGGTTCTTCATCCAACTCCAGACTCTGCGACATCCGCAACGTCACAACCTCCAGATAGGCAGGCGGGTTATCTTCTCTGGGTTGCCGAGCGACCACACGATTAATCAATCCGAAAGTCAACCGGTTGCGGGCTTCAATGCGATCTCGGAAATCAAAGCTGGGCAAGTTTTCCTGAGAGGTGTCCGGCGCATAATCCCACCGGATTTCAGGCTCGATACTGTGCAGTAACCTATCGGTCCGGGAACCGTCCCAGTCGTAGCTGCGGGACAGACGGGTCGAAAGCCGCACCTGAGCATCGGGAAGCCCCTTGCTCTGTTCGTCATCCAGACCATTTTCGGTCCAATAGAACCGCTGCCACCAACCAACCTGCGAATCCAGCTCCAGCCAGTTCAAAGGCTGAAACGCTGTCGCCACAACCGGGCGTAAGATCAGACGGTGCCCGCGAATCCCATCATCACGCCAGAAGTGGGTATAGTGGCTTTCCCACTCGGTATAGAACGGCAGATCCCGCACCGGAGAGCGCAGCAGGGAGAAACGGACCTCCGGCAAAAGCTGCAAAGTGTCGTCATTCCCGGTTTCCAGGTCATCGATATATTTAAGCTGGGTCCCGAGACTGATCCGATCCCAGTGGGAACTGGTACTTATGACACTGGTTGTCGAGCTTTTGTTGTATTCCGCCGCCACTTCGCCAAAGTCGCTGAAATACTCATCGTCACTGACCCATTCCAGGTCGGCGATCAGGCGGGTATTGTCACCCAATGGCCCTTCATGCTCCCAGGTCAAGGCCAGTTGATTGTCGACATTGCCTCTACCCAGTATCCCGTAAAGCTTGGCCTCTCCTTTATGGTTGTCCTCGAAGATGTAACGATACTCTGCACCGGCACCAAGCCCGAGCTTGGACAGGCCGTCGAAATAAAAGGTAGCATCCTGATTATCGGCGATCACCTGATACCAGGCCAAAGAGAGCTGAGCACCCTTACTGCTGGACTGTCCGAACCGGGGCATCAGGAAGCCTGACTCCCTTTCCCGTTTCACCGGGTAGGACACATAGGGGCTGTATAGGACCGGAACCCCTTTTAGGTAGAAGGAGGCATGGCGGATTCTGGCGAACCCACCGACCGTCACATCGACCTTGTCCCCTCTAAACTCCCAGCTGGGCCACTCGGCCTCACAGGTGGTAAATCGGCCGTTCAGGATTCGGTATTCACCGTCCCCGAGGCGCTGCAGAGAACTACCCCGGATATAGGCGTTCTTTTCCTCCAGCCAGAGGTCTCCGTTAGTGGCGAAACCGGTGCGATCGTTCAGGTTGATCCAGAAACTCTCTCCCCGCAATTCCTCGGTCCCGGTCGTAAAATGGGCGTTGCCGGTCACCTGGGCATGTCCGGTCTCGGGGTGCCACCAGAGGTCGTCCCCTTTGAGGACCATCCCCTCGTGGGTCAGCACCACGTTCCCGTGTGCCAGGTAACGACCGGAAGGCTCATCGAACCGGAGCTCGTCCGCTTCAACGTTGACCGGGACCTCGACTGGATTTGCCCACAATGGGGAGGCACAGACCAGCAGTGCCCAGAGTGCCAGAAGAGAAATACAGAATCGAGAACCCTTAACCCGCATGACCTTCCCTTTGCTGCATCAAATGTGTCCGGAGTTCTCCGACAAGATAGAGCGACCCGGCCACCAAGACTAACTCATCGCCTTCCCGAAGACGACAGGCCTTTTCCAGTGCCGCAACGGGTGAATCGGCCGTTTCAACGGCCACCTTCTGCTGACGGCAGAATCCGGCAACTTTGTCTGCTGAGAGACCTTCTCCGTCCGAAACAGAGCAGGCCACAACCTGACGGCAGAACGGCAAAATCGGCGGCAGAATATCTTCCGGGATCCGATCGTTTTTCAAACCGACCACCCAGACGACCCGGCGTCCGGCGGTTTTCAGGTAACGGGCCAGCATCTTCACCCCTGCCGGATTGTGCGCACAGTCCAGAAGCAGACTCGGGGATATCCATTCAAGCCGGCCAGGCCAACTCGCCTCTTCTGCTGCACGGGCAGCCGTTGCGGGAGAGATCTCCCAGCCATCCAGTGAAAGCCGCTCTGCCGCAGCAATCGCCAATCCAAGGTTTTGTACCTGATGCTCTCCGAGCAGACGGCGCCGGGAGAGTTTCAGAGCCCAGGTCTCTCCCTGATAGGACAGGCCTTCCCCCTCGGAACTGACCTGGTAATCCCTGTCCCAACAGCTGATTCTGTTATCCAGAGTGGCAGCGCGGCCTTTGATCACCTGCAGTGCTTCGGGATCCTGAGGCCCGATGACGACCGGGACACCAGGTTTGAGAATACCGGCCTTTTCTCCGGCGATTTCCACCAACCTGTCACCCAGATATTCCCCGTGGTCCCGACTGATCGGCGTCAGCAGAGTGAGGATCGGACGCAGGATATTGGTCGCATCCAGCCGGCCGCCCATCCCGGTTTCGATCACAGCGATATCGACCTGCTTTCGGGCAAAATACAGAAATGCCAATGTGGTGGTGAATTCAAAGAAGGTCACCGGCAGATCACCGACATGAGACCGAACCTCTTCGGTCAGTTCGGCCAGATCCCGTTCTGAAACACTCTGATGACTGACACGAATCCGCTCCCCGAAGTGGCTGAGATGAGGGGATGTATAAAGACCGCAGCGGAAGCCTGCGGTCTCGAGAATATTGCACAATGCGGAGGCGGTTGACCCTTTGCCGTTGGTTCCGGCCAGGTGGACTGCGGGGAAGGCGTTCTGCGGTTCTCCCAACCGATCCAACAGCTGAGCCATGGTGGAAAGCCCAAGCTTGATCCCGAACTGCTGCAGTCCGTACAGGTAGTCGAGAGTCTCCTGATATCCCATCAGTTCCGGGTAAAGATCCGCAGGACCTGAGACAGCTTGGCCTTCAGCTCACGTCGGGGCACGATCATATCGACCATCCCATGATCCAGCAGATACTCGGATCGCTGGAAGCCTTCCGGAAGCTGCTGGCGAATGGTCTGTTCGATGACCCGGGGACCCGCAAAACCGATCAGCGCCTTGGGTTCGGCGATATTGACGTCACCCAGCATGGCGAAGCTGGCTGTGACACCGCCGGTCGTTGGGTCAGTCAGGACTGAAACAAAGGGGATGCCCGCCTCCTTCAGCCGTGCCAGGGCGGCACTGGTCTTCGCCATCTGCATCAGGGACATAATCGATTCCTGCATCCGAGCACCGCCGGAAGAGGAGAAGACAATTACCGGGGATTTTTCTTCCAACCCCTTTTCAATGGCACGGGTGACCTTTTCACCGACAACGGACCCCATGCTGCCGCCCATAAAAGAGAAATCAAACACACCGACCACTACGGGGAGAGAATCGATGCTGCCGGTGCCGGTAATGATAGCATCGCCACCACCAGACTTCTTGAGGGCAGTCTTGATCCGATCTTTGTAGGACTTGGAATCTTTGAACTCCAGAAAATCCACCGAGGTCATCTCGGCATCAAACTCCTCGAAGGAACCGGCATCAAGTACAAGGTCGATTCGCTGGCGGGCGGAGATCCGGAAATGATAGTCGCACTTGGGGCAGACGTTCAGATTCCGCTCGATCTCTTTCGCGTAGATAATCTCCTGACAGCTTTTGCATTTGGTCCACACACCTTCGGGGACCTGAACGTTTTTGGTATCGGTAGGTGCCAGGGGCGCCTTTTTTTTGCGGAACCAGGCCATATCTATCCTCTTGTTGGGCAACAACCGTCCGTGGACGGTGGATCATTTCATTGGGAGCAGGCCACCTGACGGATGGCCTCTTTAAGGCCACCGACGAATTGACGGACCTGGGGTAGCAGACTCTCTTGACCCAGATGGTGCTCAATGACTTTGACCAGAGCACTGCCAACCACCACGGCGTCTGCAAAGCGGGCAATCGCTTCGGCATCGGCCGGAGTCGATACTCCGAAGCCGACAGCAACGGGAACCGGGCTCTGGCTGCGCAGCCGTTTGACGGCTGCTTCGATCTCGGCGGGATCAACCTGAGCCGTCCCTGTGACACCGGTCATCGAAACATAGTACAAAAAACCTTCGCCTTGCGCTGCCAGTTGCGCCATCCGGTCGTCCGGAGTGGTCGGCGCCAACAAGGTAATGCGGCTCAGGCCGACCTCCTGCATCGGTTGCCGGACCTCATCGGCCTGCTCGGGTGGCAGATCGACCAATAGCAGAGCGTCCGCACCGGCTTCGGCGGCG
>JANQIN010000162.1 GCA_028282145.1 Thermodesulfobacteriota bacterium
TTGTTTATGATGGTAGAGGAAGATTGGAGAATGGTACGGGAGGCACCATGTACGACCTGAGTGAGCACCCACTGCAATGCCCTTACTGCGGCGAAACCAGTACTCTGCTCATCGATGGTTCGTTGCCGCACCAGCGTTATGTGGAAGACTGTTCGGTCTGCTGCAGCCCGATTGTGGTCGATGTGCGGATGGATGAAGAAGGGATCATCCAGGTACAAGGATGGCAGGAGAACGGGTGATCTCCCGCCGAAAAGGGAAATGACGTCATGAAAATTCTACCCATTATCGCAGCCCTGCTTGTTCTTTCTCTTCTCACGTCATGCACCACCTCTCATGGGGATATCACCAGCTCCGCAACCGGCGAAGTGATTACCACGATGACCGCGCGCGCCACCGGCGGCGCCTCGCCGTTCGATGGGAGGGTGGATAGCACGTCGGACCTGGAGGACCTTGTCGAAGCGGCATGGGGCACCGGGCGATTCGGCCTTCAGCGTGGTCACCGGCCGATCCAGCGTGTGCTTGAGGCCTGCCTGGGCATTTCGCACGATGAAATGCATGTGCTGATGGAGGATAAGGGCCTGAATCTCGCCGCTGTCTGCGACTATCTGGGGTTCGATGCGGACAATCTCGTGGAAACGCTCACCGCCAGTTTTGTCCCCTACATCCAACAGGGCGTTACCAATGGCGTCATTACGGAGGGAGAGGTAGCCACCTGGACCGAACGGGTTCGGACTCAGTTTCGCAAGCGTGTCTACTGGAAAGGCTGAGGGTTGGTCGGGGTCGGACCAGGACAAACTAAAAAGTTCTCTTGATATCCCCACGAAAACAGCCTTTTTAACCTCACTTTGATAGCAAAATGGGGCTTTTTCGGCGCAGAGGGGTCTTTTTTGTCTTGCTTAGAGATTAATAACCTTGTAGTGTGCGCTCGTTGTTTTTTTATTCATCATGGGAGGGGGATCTTGGCAATAAACGCCTGATAAATTTAAGCCGCATGAGGTCTGATGACTTCGGTGGCTTTTTGTGTTTTGGGGGGGAATGACACTGAAATTCAGATAAGGTGTCCTGTTTTTGCACTCTATTCTTGTAAGTGCAATCATCTCCCGTTGATCACCACTCAATGAAATACTTATACCGTAGCGCCTCATAGGTAGGCACATTTATATTCACATTGGGAAGAAGGGGAGTGTTATGAAAATGAAAGCATGGGTCGCTTTGTTTGCTGTTGCTTGTATGGTTTTTGTCACTGGCTGTGCCAGTATTGTCAGCCAGTCGGAATATCCTGTCTCGTTGACCAGCACACCTGATGGGGCAACCGTAACGGTTATCGATCAAGATGGTAAAGAGATCTACCGCGGTGTAACGCCGACTCAGGTGACCTTAAAAAGCGGTTCAGGGTACTTCACCGGTGCAACATATACCGTTCGCTTTGATAAGGAGAACTGCGAATGTCGTGAACTGGTTCTTGAGAAGCAGTTGGATGGGTGGTACATCGGCAATCTCGTGTTTGGCGGGTTACTCGGCATGCTCATTGTCGACCCAGCCACGGGTGCCATGTGGAAGTTGCCCGAAAGTCTATCAGCAGACCTTGAGATCAAGTCAACAGCTTTCAACCTGGACCAAACCAGTGTCGATGTCGCCATGCTTGAGGATGTCCCCATGGAGCTGCGCGACAAGATGGTCAAAGTGAAATAAATTTTTAGCTGTTGTTTCGCCTGAAAATGGCCTTTATCTGCCCCATTTGGATGCCCAAATGGGGCTTTTAAGTTGATTTATAGTTTCGTGGGATTCGGAGCCTCTCCATAAACTTGTTCCGGATCGAAGACCTTGCCCTTTTTACAGGCCCGTAAGCCTGGAACCTTTCTCTACCCCTTAACCAAACACGCTCACTTAGGTAAACATAACCCGTCTTTTCTTATCGGACTTGCCGATTCCCGGGTTGAAGGTGTTGGTCGGGTCAAGTTTTTCGTAATGCTTTCGAAGGGTCTCTGCGGCCTCGTACATATGCCCCACGTTATGTTCTGCCGGGTACTTCGCCTTCTTCTTGTCCAGGCGTTCGAGCATCAACGCTTTCATCTTCTTCATGTCGGTGCCTTTCTTGAAGATGTAGTCCTGATGCATGACAAGGCACATGAAATGACCATAGTACAAGACCAGGTCAAGATGCTCGGTGATCTCCGGTGGGAGCTCTTCGATCCAATCGGGATCGTTGGGCATATAGGCGATATCCAGTGCCATCACATGTTCCGTTGTCTTCTGGTGGCAGTTCTGGTAGCGGATGGCAGCACCGGCGGCCGCAAAACGGTGCAGCAAGGCGGCCTGCTGCTCTTCTTCGCTGGCCTCGAAAAAATCAACCCCATCCAATTTTCTCCACTCGTTGGTCAGATAGTCACGCGCTTCATCGATGCCGTCATCCGCCATACTGAGAATCAGGTAATACTGGTATTTGTCCCGGTAATCGAGCAGCCGCTGTGGCAGGTGCTGCGGGAACAGCTTGCTGACCCAATAGAGGAACAGGTCCGGCAAGAACTTGGGCAGGAAAGGGACCTTGTTGAGATAGTACTCCACGTTAGACTTCAGCGCATAAGCCGCCGGCAGGTTGGTGGTGCCGAGGTGCTTGATGGACAGGAACACATCCTTGCCGTACTTCTGCGCGGTAGTGAAGATGCCGCGGTTCATGTATTCGCACATCTCCGGCAGCTCTTTGAACTTGGTCAGGATCTGTGTCCGCAGGGTGTCGAAATGCTTGGGATCGTTGGTCCCGAGGTAAAAGACCTGCTTCTTCTTCGGGACCGGGTAGGTGTCGACCCGTACCGCAAACCCGGCAACTTTGCCGGCACTGCCACTGACGCCGTAAAGCCGCTTTGGATCGGCGTTGTACCGATTGGGCACATCCGCCTCTAAATTACGAATGCGATCCTGATACTCTCGGTCCGATGCGAGCTTGTCCCACGCTTCCAGGTCTTCCGTTTTGATGTCGCCCTTGTCGAGGCTGGCGAAGATCTCTTCCGGGGTCTCTCCCAGCCCCTTGATCCCCAGCTCGTCCACCAGATTCAGCTTGCCGTCCTTATCGACCTGACCGTAGAGGGAGAGTTCGGTATAGGAGGGCCCCCGTTTGCATAAGGCGCCACCGGCGTTGTTGGCGATACTGCCGATGATAGTAGCACCGATGGTGGTGGACCCGATCACGGAATGGGGTGCCCGGTTGATCTTTTTCAGTTCCTGTTCCAGTTCATACAGAGTCGAACCGGCAAAGGCCAACACCTGTTTGCCGCCATCGAGAAGGATAATCTTCTTCACTTTGGTGATGTTGATGATCACCAGCTCACGACCATAATCATCACCACTGGGTGTGGAGCCTTCGGTCAGTCCGGTTTTGGACGCCTGAACAAGAATGGCACAATCGTTATCGACACAGGCTTGAAGGACTTTCCAGTATTGCAGCAGGGATGTGGGGAACACTACCGCCAGGGCGCCGCCAAACCCGGAGCGAAATCCGGTGCGGTAGTAGGCGGTTTTGCTGTCCTTAGTGAGGCAATTCTTCGTGCCAACAATGGATTGGAAGGTTGAAATAATCTCTATCGCAGCCATTCTCAATGACTCCTTTGCACGACGGTGTGTAAAGGCGAAAGGGGCCTGCAGGGTGTTTCGCCCGTCACCATTGACGGTGGGTTCGTTTCGCTGGATTCGATTCCAGAGAGGACGATCAACAGAATGTGACAGGTTATGCGTGAGCGGCCCATCGCTCTTTCGGAAAAAGAGAAGCTAAATTCATAGGATCAGTATATAAATGAAAATGAAAATCACAACCAAAAAGTTTCGGGAGACTAAAAAACTCAGGGGTAGGGCCTTCAGAACAAGGTTGGGATAATTTGATCCGAGGAGGGCGCAAGGCTATGCCTTCCCCCTGGGAGGTGAAAGAGAAAAG
>JANQIN010000163.1 GCA_028282145.1 Thermodesulfobacteriota bacterium
GGTCACACCTCGCGACCGGAGATATTCCGCCAGCATCGGATCGTTGATATCCACAGGAATTCCGCTCTGTGGCAGGGTAATCAACAGAAAGACGGCCACATTGATCCCGATCAGGAGGTAGGTCATCACAGGACGACTATGAGGGTTGGGTGTATCGCCGATCGGTAAAAACATGGTGGGCAGGTACCTTCCGTCGCAGAAATCGTTCCTCATTGTAGCATGGAGCCCAGATGCTCCCAAGCTTGCATTGGTGAAGGCAAGAGGCTATCCTCCCGCCAGGAGGACAACGTGGACTTGCTTTACATTCTTGATATGATCGGCACCGGGGCCTTTGCCGCCTCCGGGGCCTTTGCCGGTATTCGACGGGGAATGGATCTGTTGGGCGTTCTGGTTCTGGGATTGGTAACCGCCACCGGCGGAGGGACCATTCGAGATATCTTACTGGGAGACTTCCCTCCGTTCTGCCTCAAAGACGAATCTTATCTCTACCTTTCCATTCTGGTTGGAATTCTGGTCTTTGCCCTTCACCGTCGAATGGGATTTATCCGATATCCTCTGCTTTATTTCGACGCCATCGGGCTGGGGACTTTTGTGGTGATCGGAACCACCAAAGCGATAGATTTTCAGCTGGGAGGTCTCAGTGCGGTCCTGCTCGGGACAATGACTGCCACAGCTGGCGGTGTGTTACGGGACATCCTGTCGAGCCGGGTACCGTTGATTCTGCGAAGAGAGATCTACGCCACCTGTTGTTTGGCAGGTGGAGCACTGCTTGTCGGCCTTCACAACGTTGGAGCTCCGGTCATACTCAGTTCCGTTCTTGCGGCTGTACTCGTCATTCTGGTCCGCCTGCTGGCAATCCAATACGACTGGGCTCTGCCCCGTGCCCGGAGTGTGGAATGAGTCAAAAGAAACCCTCCTTTTCCCTGATTGGTCCGGGCCGTGCCGGACTGGCGGTCACCCGCCGCTTGCTTGAGGCCGGCTACACCCTTCGATCCGTCATTGGTCGATCTACTGCAAGTCTCGAGCGTGCCAGATCTTTTCTGGGAATGGTGGCTCCCGCTACGTCGGATCTGCATGCGGCACAAGGCTCCCCAATAATCCTACTGGCCGTATCCGACACGGATCTTCACCCGGTATCCTGCCAGCTTCACCAACTTGGGATTACGGGCGAGAACAGCCTTCTGATTCATTTCAGTGGTCTCCATACGGCCGACTGGATTCTGGACGGTGCTCCATCGGGATGCAAAGCGCTTTCGCTTCACCCGCTGATGACTTTTCCGACACCGGAGGCCGGTTACCAGGGGCTGCAAGGAGCGCCTGTCGCCGTGGAAGGCTCAGACGAAGCCCTCCTGCTGCAAGGAGAGGCACTGGCCAAAGAGTTGGGAGGCACTCCCTTCCGCATCGAGACCGAGGCCAAAGTTCTCTATCATGCCTCTGCCGTGATGGCCTGCAACTATGCGGTGACCCTGGCCGGGACCAGCCGGAATCTGATGGCAACTTGTGGGATGGATCGGAAACAGGCCTGGGAACTTTTACTCCCCCTGATGGAACGGACCTGGGAGAACCTGAAAACGATGGCACCGGAAGAGGCACTAACCGGGCCGATTGCCCGGAATGATGTCACCACCATCCAGCATCACCTTGAGCATCTTACCGACCCCTTTAAGTCCCTCTATCGGAAGCTGGGACAAGCAACTCTGGATCTGGTACCCAATGTTTCGAAGGAACTTCGCCGGATATTGGCGGAAGAGACCGAGGCGACTTCAGAGAAAAGTCAGGGAGAGAAACGGCATCGAACCTGAGCAGCAACAACGGTTTTATTGAGGAATTCGAGGTAATGTTGCCCCAGGTTGGCAATTTCCCCAATGGTGGTCGCTCCCACAACCGGTGTCTCATCCTCCGTAATTGCAGCAATTTCCTCACAAAACCTGTCCCCCAGATAGATTTCCCGCGAATAACAGGTAAAGACGAGGATAGCGACTGGAGGTGTCTCTCCAGGGTAGTTCTTCTGGGCTTGTTGACGAGCTGAACCAGCGGCTTTAATAAAACTGTCCACCTCTCCTTTCAGGATATTGATCTTGCACCCCCGGGGTATGGCTCCGGCGCAGATGATCTCTTTGTCCGATCCTACAAACATCGGATCTCGCACAACCATTTCACCGGCAGCGCTGCGAGAAAGGCCGAAGGCATATTCTCGGGATTTCTCCAGGAGGGTACGAGGCGTTCCCTGCACTTCTCCATAGGTCTGCAACTGTTCCCGGTACACATCAAAGGCCGGTTCCCAATCCAATGTCTGGAGCTTATTCTGCCAGGACTCCGTCGCAAGGAAACTCTGACCAACGACTTGCATTCCGTGCGCCACCCCGACGCCGCTCATTAAATCCAATTGCGCCAGGATAGCCGAATCCCGAAAGAACCCTTCGTTGGTAAAGACACAAGGCCAGTCGACCCTCTCCAAAGAACCCGCTCCGCCGCCCAGATAGCTGATCTGTGCACCATAGGTCGCGTAAAGGTCCTTTAAAAACCCGTCAATTCCCCCCGAACGCCCATCGACGATAGTAAACAGAGTGGACTTCTCCGGGGCATCGGAATCGGGGAGCCCGACAAGATCTTCGGTGGAACCGGATGGACGGTTATTGAGACCAAAAACAACCTTGAGACGGGGGGCACAGCGGAGCCCCAGGACCAGGAAACCAGTGGAATGGGCATCGCCCTCGGCGATAATCTGAGGGAAGATTCCCCCAAAGATAGGCAGCGAACATTGACCGAGAAAGACGCGGAACGGGTCCTCAGGCAGAGGGTTGGCCGCCGCAGCCAGGATCAATATCCCTTCGACTTCCGGATGCCGGGACAGTTCGCTGACCAGAGACTCCAGATCTTCTAGAGCACCGGATCGGGTAAACCGAATCTCCATACGAGCCCTCCAGAGGGAAGAAAGGGGTGCAGCTGTCGAACACGGAGGAGAACGGACGACAGAGTAGCATTCTTTCAAAAAAAAGTAAATTCCCACCAAAATTTGCGGGTTTCTGCAAAAATTTCTTTATTTTTCCTTCAGAGATTCCTCGGAATTGAGAGGAGAATACTCTTTTCTACACCGGATAAAAAAGCCCCGCTCTCCTGTTGAGAGCGGGGCCTGGTGCTGGTATTTCGGACGACTCAGACGTCGCTGTTCAGAGCGGCATGGGCCGCAGCCAGACGGGCGATCGGTACCCGATAAGGAGAGCAACTGACATAGTCGAGGCCGATTCCATGGCAGAAGGCCACCGAAGAAGGCTCACCGCCATGCTCACCACAGATACCCAGCTTGATATCGGAGCGGGTCTGTCGACCTTTCTCACAGCCGATCTTGACCAGTTGGCCCACGCCTTCCCGATCCAGAGCCACGAAAGGATCGCTCGGTAGAATCTCTTCATCCACATACTGTGGCAGGAATTTGCCTGCATCGTCACGGGACAGACCAAAAGTGGTCTGGGTCAGGTCGTTGGTCCCGAAGGAAAAGAACTGAGCCTGCTTAGCAATCTCATCAGCCGTCAGAGCGGCTCGCGGCAACTCAATCATGGTTCCGATCAGGTAATCGCACTCCACACCGAACTCCTCGATCACCTCATCGGCAACCTTCTCGGCATTCAGTTTGAGAATCTTCAGCTCGTTGACGTGCCCCACCAGAGGGATCATGATTTCGGGAACGATGGTAAATCCGTCGTTTTTGATCAGCTCGCAGGCCGCTTCTATAATGGCTCGGACCTGCATGTCGTAGATTTCGGGGAAGCTCACACCCAGGCGGCAGCCACGATGACCCAACATGGGGTTAAACTCTTCCAAGCTGCTGACTTTGGCCTTCAATTGTGCCAGATCGACCTTCATATCCCGCGCAATCGCCTCGATCTCATCCTCCGCTGCATGAATTCCTGCCCCACACGGAGG
>JANQIN010000174.1 GCA_028282145.1 Thermodesulfobacteriota bacterium
GCGGCTCGAAGCCGGCGATGGTACGCAGGACCGACGTCTTGCCACAACCCGATTCGCCCAGCAAACAGCCAATCTGGCCGGGCTGAAGCTCAAGGGACAGTTCCCGCACAACCAGCTGAGTGCCGTAGGCCTGGGAGATCTTTTCCAGTTTCAGGACCGGTTCCATATTCAAACCCTTTTCAAACCCGATTCGCGCTGAGCCGCAATGACGCTGCGCGAGAATTGATTTTAACTCCGGAAACTCCGGCTGGGAGCACTTTCCGTTTCTGAGTTGGAAAACAGCAATTTTTCGCAAGGTAAAGGAAATCAAGCATTTGCGCGGAGGCGTAGTGCTTTAAGCCACACAAACAAATGCGCAGATTGACGCCGAGATCGCGGAAAAGGGCGATTTCCGGCCAGGAACTCACTTATTTCTCCATCTTACGTACCATCAGGATGATCGGCAGCAGTCCGGCCGCCACCAGGAACAGGGCCGGGATCGCCGCCCGTTCCCACTCCCCTTCCGAGGTCAGCTCAAAGATCTTTACCGCCAACGTGTCCCAGCCGAAAGGGCGGGTCATCAGCGTGATCGGCATCTCTTTCATGACATCGACAAAGGCCAGGGTCAGCGCCGTTGCCAGACCGCCGCTGAGGATCGGCAGGTGGATCCGCCGCAACAGTTCCACCCCTTTCACCCCCATCAGCCAGGCGGCTTCGTCGATACTGGGACGGATCCGCTGCATAGCGCTGTCCACCGCCTTATGACCCACAGCGAGGAAGCGGATCAGGTAGGCCAGCAGCATGATCATCACCGTCTCTTTAAAGACCGACCCCAGCTCCCAGCCGAACCAGTCGCGGGCGGTGTCGATCATCAGGTTGTCCAGCAGCGCCAGCGGGATAAAGATCCCCACCGCCAGCACCGAACCGGGCAAGGCGTAGCCCAGGCCGGAGAACCAGACCGCCAGCTTGGTGAGACGGTCGGGATGACGCCGCCGGGCGTAGGCCAGCACCAGCGACACAGCGGCGATCAGAACCGCTGCCATCAGACCCAGCAACAGCGAATGCCACAACCATTGGAAGTAGCGGCTGTCGAACTCCTCGCCGAACGCCTCCAACCCCCAGTAGAGCAGCTGACAGACCGGCAGCAGGAAAGCGATGCCGAGAACAAAGAGGCAGTACAGGAAGGCGCCCCAGGCCCGCCAACCGTGTAACTCGACCCGTTCGGCGTCCTGTCCCAGTTTACCCGACTGGGTATAGCGCATCCGCCGCCGCTGCCACTGTTCGGTCACCAGCAGAACAAAAGCGATGACAATCAGAAAGGAGGAGAGCTGCGCCGCGCCTTCGAGGGAGAAGAAGCCGAACCACATCTTGTAGATGGCGGTGGTAAAGGTGTCGTAATTGAAGACGGAGACCGCACCGAAGTCGGCCAGGGTCTCCATCAACACCAGCAGCACCCCACCGGCGATCCAGGGTCGTGCCATCGGCAATGCCACCCGAAAAAATCCTTGCCAGCGATTGATCCCCAGGGCCTGCGCCGCTTCCAGCGCTCGCTTCCCTTGGGTGAGGAAGGCGTTGCGCGACAACAGATAGACATAGGGAAACAAGGCCAGCGACAGCACACAGATCACCCCGAACGGCCCGCGGATATCGGGCAACGGGATATTGTGGCCAAAAACGTTTCGGTAAAAGGTGGGAATCAGACCGGAGAAGTCGAACAGCCCCAGGAAAACAAAAGCAAGCACATAAGCCGGCATCGCCATCGGCAACAGCAGCGCCCAGGAGAAGAGTCTGCGACCGGGGAAGTGACAGACCGAGGTCAGCCAGGCCAGGCTCACACCCAGAACCGTGGTGCCAACCGGCACCCCCAGCACCAGCCACAGGCTGTTCCACAACAGCTCCGCCAGCAGGGTCTCGTGCAGATGCTTCCACAGCTCCGGTTGGGGCCAGTAAAAAGAAAAACCGATCACCAGTAAAGGCGCCAACACCAAGAGTGCTGCCGCCAGAGTCATCAGCGTCCACCCGTTGACCCAGGAGGGCAACAGACGAGAGGCCCCCGCAATAGGGGCCCCTGTCGTATTCAGCTGGCTAGAGTTTGGTTCCACGTTTCCAGTATATCCCAACTCGTCAATGCAAATATTAAAGAACTCCACTACCCCGCAGGGCAGTGGAGTGACTTTTCGGAGCCGGGGAGAAAGGGCAGAGCCGGCACCGTTTCACCCGAAGAAGGATTCTTAAAGGGGCAGCTTATCCCATGATTCCGCTGCGACTTCAACCTCTTCGTTCAGGTGTTACACACAAGTTTTTTGTCTTTTTGGCCTCAAGGGCGATTGCCGTCACCCTCAAACCTGCTCCGGGAAAAAAGTCGCTGGTGCCCCGGTGTGGAAGGATAAGGGCACCAGCGAAAAATTAACCCAGTTTTTGCTTTTTGAGGTTTTAGAGCATTACCTCTTAATCCCTTGCCTTCAAGGTTTGGTGTTGAGCAATCTCACACTGAACCTTGAGACTAGAGAGGTTTTCTCCCCTCTTTCCTACGCCTTTAAGGCACCTCAGTTGAGGCGACCTATCACCTCAAAAGGTTGCGTAGATGCGTGCAGATGCTAGGCGCTCAACTGCCGAGGTGCGAGACGTACGATCAGTACGTCGCAGCAACGAGGCAGGCCGGGCAACGCCGCAGATGCGCACATATCCGCAACCGCCTTAGCGATAGCCCGCTCTGTCCATCAGCTTGATCGCATCCGTTTGCAATTCACCCGCACGGGCGAGATTGGTGTCCATGGCGCGGAAAGAACCCCAGGCTTCTACAAATTTGTGCGCCTTCACTTTGGGGTTGACCGGGTACTCCATGTTGGCGTCGGCGAACAGGTTCTGGGCCTTGTCGGAAGCCAGCCACTCGAGGAACGCGATGGCGGCTTCTTTGTTCTTGGAGGCCTTGACCACACCACCACCGGAGACGTTGACGTGCACGCCAGTGGAATCCTGGTTGGGCCAGAACAGGGCCAGCTTGAGGTCGGGGTTCTTCTTCAGCAGGCGTCCGAAGTAATAAGTGTTGACGACAGCGACGTCACCCTGACCGGCCAGAATGCCTTTCATGGTTTTGGTGTCGTTGGAGAACGGCTTGGCGCCCAGGTTGGCGACCCAGGACTTGACGATCGCTTCGGCCTTCTTTTCACCGTAGGTGGCGATCAGCATGGCGACCAGGGACTGATTGTAAACCTTCTTGGAGGTCCGCAACAGCAGTTTGCCCTTCCACTTGGCATCGCCCAGGGCTTCGTAGGTGGTCAGGTCGGCGGGCTTCACACGCTCGGTGGAGTACACAATGGTGCGGCAGCGCTTGGACAGGCCGAACCACTGACCTTTGGGGTCACGCAGTTCCGCCGGAACGTTGGCTTCCAGCACCTGGCTGTTCAGGGGTTGCAGCAGGCCTTCGTTGGCCGCGTGCCACAGGTTACCGGCATCGACGGTCAACAGCAGGTCGGCTTTGGTGTTGGCGCCTTCGGACTTGAGGCGCTGCAGCAGAGGACCGGCTTTGTCGGTCACGTACTTGATCTTGACACCGGTCTCCTTGGTGTAGGCTTCGAACAGGGGCTTGATGAGGTGTTCCTTCCGGGCGGAATACACAACAAGCTCTTCGGCAATGGCACTGGCGACAGGAGCCACCAACAGGGAAATCAGAGTTAGGGTAAACAACAGACGGGACAGCTTCATGTTCATACACTCCTTGGGGGTTTTTGATAACGAGATTCAGTTTCTATTGTATTTGATTTCGAATGTCAAGAACATATTTGAATTGCCGACTCCCCGGGTCAACAATTTTAGTCGTACAGACACGCACTCTTCAGACCAAAAACCGATCCGTTTCACAGGGAGGCGACTTGCCACAATCGCCGCACTTCGGCGGATGAGACTCGTCCAGATCTCTCCCCTGACTCCAGAGCCGAACAGGCGTTGATTATTTTGGGCGACAAACACATATCGCCCGCGAACTTGTTATCATTAGAACGTATCTTCGGCCTTAACCGTTCGGACACACTTCATGGGTTTTCCTCCTATTCATTCACCTCTGTATGGTCTTTTGGTGTTTTCTGTTTTCTTGGGACTGACGGGGTGCCAGACTCACAACATCAACCGATCGGTCCAGCCGGACACGACCCTTCCCGCAACATTCAGCACCTCCCATGTGAATCCCTCGCCCGTCAACAACAGCCGTCCCTGGTGGTTGGAACTGCAACGTCCGGCATTGAACCGGCTGATCGCGCAGGCACTCAACGACAATTTCGATGTGGCTCAGGCTGTTTCCCGTGTGCGGCAGGCTCAGGCATTGGTGGTGCAAACCCGTAGCGGGCGCTGGCCGCAGATCGACCTGCGGGGTTCCGCTGCCAAGGAATGGGAACGGGGCGATGGACAGCCGGAAGAATACGATATCGGCGGCGTGTTGCAATGGGAAGTCGATACCTTCAACCGGATCGGCGCGGCGGTCGAGGCCGATGCCTTGGAAACACAGGCACGCATGGAGGATGTGGCGGCATTGCGATTGAGCCTGAGTGCCGAGATTGCCAATAACTATTTCGGAGCGGTAGCGGAACAGCGTCGACTGGAGCTGCTTGATCAGCAAGTACGTACAGATGAGACCTTGCTCGACCTGCTGCAGCTCCGATTCGAACAAGGTGTCGGCACCCGGGTGGAAGTGTTGCAGCAAAAAAGCCGTGTTGCCGACAGTCAAAGTCTGACCCCCTCGTCTCAGGCCGATTTGCGGGTGTTTGAAAACCGACTGGACGTCCTTATCGGCAGGGTCCCCGATGGGCAGAACCGTGTCCTGCCATCAGAAACCCTGGGGTTCGATGAACGGGCACCGGCTCTGGGCGTGCCGGCCGACCTCTTACTCAACCGTCCCGATCTGCGAGCGACGCGGGCCGAACTTATCGCAGCCGATGCCGATATCGGTGCGGCGATTGCCGATCGCCTGCCACGCATCGTTCTGGATGGATCGGTACTGGTCCAGGACCGGCCGGCCTTTACCGGACCGGTATCGATGATCATGGGGACCTTTGTTCAGCCGCTGCTCGACTGGGGCCGCCGTAAGGCCGTGGTGAAAAGCAACCGGGCGCTGTACGAGGAACGGCTGGCATCCTTTACCCAGCAGTACCTGGAAGCGGTGGAAGAGGTCGAAAACGCCCTTTATCAGGAGCAACGACAACGCGAGTTTGTCCGCCGGCTCGATCAACGCCGACAACTGCTGCAAGAGACGGTTGACGAAACCGGAGCCCGCTACATCCAGGGGGTCGACGACTATCTTCCGGTGTTGAATGCATTGCAGGAATTGCGCGAGGTCGAACGGGATCTGATCAGCGAACGACTCGCTCTGATCCAGTTTCGTATTGCCCTCTACCGTGCGGTCGGTGGTCCGCTGAACGCTCCCCTCCTTCAGGAGAAGTTATGAAAATCTGGTGCCTTTTTCTCGCTTTCTCCCTGCACTTTGTCGCCGGTTTCACCTTGGCGCAACCGACGGCAACACCCGTGTTTGTGGCGCCGGTACAGAGCACGCCTTTTTTTGACGAGGTGGAAGCTCTGGGGACGCTGCAGTCCAATGAAAACGTCAATCTGACGTCGACGGTGACAGAACGGGTAACCGCCATCAACTTCGAAGACAACCAGCGGGTCAAGCGCGGGACCGTGCTGGTGGAAATGGACGTAACGCAGGAGTTGGCCGAGCTGGCCGAGGAGCGGTCGCGACTGGAAGAAGCCGAACGTCAGGTGGCGCGCCTGCAACCTCTGGTCCAGAGGGGTGCCGCATCCCGGTCGAGTCTGGACGAACAGGAACGGGAGTTGAAGACGGCCCAGGCCCGCGTGCGTGGCATCCGATCACGGATCGCCGAACGCCGGATTGTCGCTCCGTTTGATGGCGTCGTCGGTATTCGCAACCTGAGTATCGGTGCCCTGGCGCAACCGGGCACCGAGATCGTGACCATCGATGACGACCGGAGGATGAAGCTGGATTTCTCGGTGCCGGAGATCTTTCTGTCGACGCTGAAACGCGGTATCACGATCAAGGCCGAATCGGTGGCCTATCCGGGTCGTCAGTTTGCCGGCACCGTGGCCAGTATCGACAGTCGTATCGACCCCGTCACCCGCGCTGTCCGGGCGCGCGCCCTGCTCGACAACGCGGAGGGGCTGCTCAAAGCCGGCATGCTGATGCGAATCCATCTGCAGAAGGCACCACGACAGGCGCTGGTGATCCCTGAGGAGGCGTTGATCGTGCGCGGCGACGAAAATGCGGTCATGCTGGTGCAACCGGGCGAACCCGCAACGGTGGTACGCCAGGTGGTGGCCATAGGGGCCCGCCGCAAAGGCGAAGTGGAGATCCTCTCCGGCCTTTCCGAGGGGCAACAGATTGTCA
>JANQIN010000208.1 GCA_028282145.1 Thermodesulfobacteriota bacterium
CTCCGGCGTCGGTACCGGCGGTACCATCACCGGTGTCTCCCGCTACTTTGAACAGGACAAAGGCCAGCCGCTGCATTCGGTCGCTGTGGAGCCGGTGGAAAGCCCGGTCATCACCCAGCATCTGAACGGCGACGACATCCAGCCCGGCCCGCACAAAATTCAGGGAATCGGCGCCGGTTTCATTCCGGACACCCTGGATGTTTCCGTGGTCGACAGCGTGGAGCAGGTCTCCAGCGATGAAGCGGTCAACATGGCCCGTCGTCTGGCCAAGGAAGAAGGGATTCTGGTCGGTATCAGCTGTGGTGCCGCTGCCGTCGCCGCCGCCCGACTGGCTGCCAAGCCGGAGAACAAGGACAAGACCATTGTCGTCGTATTGCCCGACTCGGGTGAGCGTTACCTCAGCTCCGTTCTCTTTGCCGATATTGAAGCCTGATACTCTAACGGGAAAGGCCCTTCATGGCCTTTCCCGTAACTGACAAATGCGATTTCCTGCCCCTACAAAATACTGAGAAATGCTCATTTTGATCACCGCCCTAAAGGTTCGTCCAGGAGGAGCCGGTGACGAATTGAAACAATTTTTGTACTCATTTGTTGACAACTTGATTCTCATTTCCTATCTTATTGGTCAACAAACATGCCGCAAGGCGCCCCGACTTATCGAGAGTGGTGGAGGGACTGGCCCGATGAAACCACAGCAACCGGTCGACCAGAGGGTATACTGGGAGACACCGGTGCTAACTCCAGCCTGCATTTCAAAAAGATGCGGGATAGATGAATCGGCGGACACGACTGGAAACTGACCCCTCCACGTGGCCCCTTTTCATTCGAAAAGGGGCCATTTTCATTTGGAGGAGAGGAACGCATGACCGACAAGAATCATCACCTGGATACAGTACTGGCTCAACTGGGAAACAACACCGACCCCCAGACGGGCGCCATCAGCTGCGCTATCCATCCCAGCGCCACTTACCGTCATCCCGGTGTGGGACAAACCACCGGTTTTGACTATACCCGAAGCGGCAACCCGACCCGACAGACGCTGGAAGAAGGTCTCGCCAAACTTGAAGGCGGCACCCGTGCACTGGTCTTCGCCTCGGGAATGGCGGCCCTGACCACCCTCTTTCTCCATTTCAAAAAAGGCGACCACCTGATCGTTTCCGAGGACCTTTATGGCGGAACATATCGGGTGTTGGATCAAGTCTTCGGCAAATTCGGACTTGAGGCCACCTATGTCGATACCACCTCGGTCGAAGCGGTTAAGGCGGCCGTCACTCCTGCAACCAAAGCTCTGCTGGTAGAAACGCCCGGCAACCCGCTGCTGGGAGTGGCCGACCTGAAAGCTCTCGCCACAGTTTGCCGAAGCCATAACCTCCTCTTTGTGGTCGACAACACCTTCCTCACCCCCGTTCTGCAACGGCCGTTGGAGTTAGGCGCCGACGTGGTCGTCCATTCGGCAACCAAATTTATGGGCGGGCACAACGACCTCTGTGCAGGTGTGCTGGTGGCGAAGGACGAAGAATTGGGAGAAGCGCTGTACTTTCTGCAAAACAGCACCGGGCCCGTGTTGCCCCCTCAGGACTGTTGGCTGCTGATTCGCAGCCTTAAAACCCTGGCCCTTCGCCTTGAACGACAATGCGCCACCGCCGACAAGGTCGCCCGTTGGCTGCAACAGGTGGACGGGGTTACCCAGGTCTACTATCCCGGCCTGAAGGACCATCCCGGTCACGACCGGATGAAGCAACAGGCCAGCAGTTTCGGTGCCATGCTCAGCTTCCGGGTCGACACCCCGGAACGGGCCCGCAGAGCACTGGAACGGATTCAACTGATCGCTTTTGCCGAAAGCCTGGGCGGGGTCGAATCGCTGCTGACCCTGCCCGCGGTACAGACCCACGGAGATATCCCGGAAGAAGAACGTCTGCGTCTTGGTATCGATGAATGCCTGCTGCGGCTGTCGGTGGGAATTGAAAGTGCGGACGATATTATTGCCGATCTTGAACAGGCATTGAGAGGATAAGATATGGCTGACAAGACCTATCGCCCCGCAACCCAACTGGTCCATCAGGGCGCCGACCGAGATCCGGTCACCGGTGCCAGTGCCATCCCGATTTACCAGGCCTCGACCTACCACCACTTCGACGGTGAACCGGGTGAGTTCGACTACGCTCGTGGCGGCAACCCCAGCCGCAAACAGCCGGAGGAGGCAATCGCCTTGCTGGAAGGGGGTGTCGAAGGCTTTGCTTACGCCTCCGGAATGGCCGCTATTGCCGGCGCGCTGTCACTGCTAAAAACCGGTGATCACCTGATCGCACCGGCCGATCTCTACGGAGGCAGCTACCGCTACCTGACACGCATCCTGCCACAGCACGGGATCGAAACCAGCTTTGTCAACACCTCCGACCTGCGACAGATCAAAGCGGCTTTGCAGCCCAACACCAAAGGTCTGTTCCTCGAGACTCCGGCCAACCCGCTGTGCAGTATCACCGACCTCAAGGGTGCAGCCGATCTGGCAAAGGAAAACGGCCTGCTGACGATTGTCGACAACACCTTTATGACGCCGCTTCTACAGAACCCTTTGGCTTTGGGATGCGATGTGGTGGTTCACAGCGCCACCAAATTTCTCGGAGGCCACAGCGATCTTCTGGCCGGGCTGTCCACCACCGCCGACCCAGAACTGGCTCGTCGGCTCAAGCTGTGGAACAACAGCACCGGCGCGGTCCTGCCCCCCTTCGACAGTTTTCTGCTGGCACGGGGGATCAAAACTCTCAAGGTTCGGCTCGAAGCGGGACAGGCGAACGCCTCGATCCTGGCCAGACGGCTGGAGGAGCACCCGGCAGTAAAGAAGGTTTTTTTCCCGGGACTGCCTCACCACCCCGGTCGGGAGCTCCACCATCGGCAGGCACGCAGCGCCGGTGCTGTCCTGGCCTTTGAGCTGAAGGACAATGCCGCGGCCCAGAAGCTGATGAAGTCCGTCAAACTGCCGATTATCGCGCCAAGCCTCGGTGGAGTGGAGACGATCCTGACCCACTGCTGGTCGATGTCCCATGCCGCCATGCCGGCACCGTTGAAAAAGGAGTTGGGGATCAGTCCTGGTCTGATGCGGCTTTCTGCCGGCATTGAGGATGTGGAGGATTTGTGGGATGACCTGTCAAATGGCCTCCAGAATTAAAAGCCGCTAACCATCCAATAAAACTGGGGAATTAAATATAACTATTTTCGTTTTAATACTTGACAACAAGGATAATGAAAACTATAGTCAAAATAACAGAAGGACGAAACGCTAATAGGTGGCGTTTCGAGACTCACTCTTCTCCAGACCAAACTCCTGCTCTGTGGGCCCTTTCATTGTGAAAGGGCCCGTTTTCTTTTCCCTGCAACTGTTGATTTCACAGCAACTCAAGGCGTGCTCGCTTCGCACGTTTCGACAGACAGGTACGTCTGCCTGCAACGCTTGTCGCTGCGCTTCCCTCGATTTGCCGCAAACTCATCAGTTTCGCTAGGACAATTCTCCAAATACGATCTATAGAGATTGAATGGTTAAAACATCGGAGTTTCGTAACGAAGCATCAAAAAAATGGCGGGAAGTTATTATAGGGCTACCCGAGTTCTTTAGAATCTAAAGTCAAAACAGAACTATGAATTCAAGGGCCGAGGAAGTCGCTTGGGGAAAAGCCGGTTCCTTGCAAATCAGCTTACTTTTTCAGTTCTTTCAAGGCCCAGATCGCACGCTCCAGGTCGATGTGATAGTCGTTGAAAACGACCTGACCTTCTTTGTTGATAATGACGGTCCAGGGGGTTCCGCCGGTGCGGTAGTTGGCCATGGTCATGGGAAGGCCGTGTTTGCCGCCCCGCCCTCCGTCATGCGCCATGGGGATTTTCAGATCGTATTTGGTCTGGTTCTTACGCAACTTACTTTCCGTATTAAAGACCCGACCCTCGAAGGCGGTCTGAACCGCCAGCAACTGGATTTCCTGATCACCGGCGAATTCGTTCTGCAGCGCCTGCAGTGTCGGGAAGCCGTGGGAATGACATCCCGGGCACCAGTCCTGGAAAAAGTAGAGGTAGACGACCTTGCCACGCAGATCGGCCAGACGAACCGAAGCGGTCGCTTTCCCTGCCGCATCAATCCAATTGGAAAGATTCAGTTCCGGGGCCATCTGCCCCGCGATCCCATAGCGGGTTGACCTTTGTTTCCCGTTCTCTTCGGCCCAAGAGGGCGAGACCCAGACCGGGATAGAGATCAGAAACAGGAAGGAGATCAACCAGGGAAGAATCATTTCATCTTTTCTACGCGGCACAGACAACATCCGCTTCTCCCTTTAGGAAGACAGTTTGCTCAGAGCACCGATCAGGGTGTCTGCGGTAAAAAGTCCGGTAAAGGTGGTACTGACCTGCCCCCTGTGATCGATCAGGACAACAAACGGGAGAGCTTTTCCACCGTAGGAAACAAGCAACCGATTCAGGTCTGGAGCCATCTGAGTCAGGTCGACCCGGACCGGGACCACACCTCCTTGCTGAGCCACCGCAATCACATCTGCATCGGCATAGGTAGTCGATTCCAGGACCTTACAGTTCAGGCACCACTCGGCGGTGAACTCCAGAAGTACCGGACGACCGCTGTTGGCAGCCTGGGCCAGGACCTGAGGTGCATAAGGCTGCCAGTGAAGCTCCCGAGCCGGGTCACCCAGGAAATAAAACCCCGCGCAAAACATGGAAAGAAGACCAACGGCCAGGGGAACCGCCCGCTGTCCCCAGCTCCACCGACCCCACAGATGCCAAACAGTCCATCCCGCAAGGGAGGCGATCAGGGCCACCCAAAGCAGGCGCCCAATCTGTGGTGGCACCAGGCTCTGGGCAAAGAAGGCGGCCCCGCCAAGCAGAACGAACCCCAGCAACTGCTTGATCTGCCCGGCCCAGGGGCCGGTTTTGATGGAACGCTGACTGAGCCAGGGCCAGACCAGTAAGAGCATATAGGGCAATACCAGTCCGGTTCCGATGGAGAGAAAGATCATCAGCCCGATCAGTGGCGGCTGAGTCAGTCCGTAGGCGAGGACCGCGCCCAGGAAAGGGCCACCACAAGGGGTTGCAAGAACCCCGGTCAACAGACCGGCAAGAAAGGCGCCGACGTACTTCTGCCCCTGTACGGCATAAACCCATTGAGGCAAAATCACCGATCGCTCGGTGAGGGTGAAGAGTCCCGCAGCCAGTAGGAACAGGGTCAAGCCGGCGACAAAGGCCTTGGAGGAAAAGAGCGCTCCCCAGGTCAGCCCGAGAGCAATGGTGGCACCGCCCAGTACCGCAAAGAACAGCAGACTGCCACTCAACATGGCCAACGCAGCGAGCACCCGTCGCCTGCGGCTGTGCCCGATATCGCGCAGGACCGCCTGTACCTTGAACGGAATCACCGGAAGGACGCAGGGGGTCGCATTCAATAGGACCCCCGCACCAAGAGCCAGAAGGCCGTGCCAGAGGAGAGAGGTCATCGGGCCTCCCCTTTCCCTGCCGGCGCAAGCGGGTGGATCACACGGATCTGCTCTTCAAACTGCTCCGGAAGGGTGGTGGGCAACTCGCAGATCCCTTTAGTGCAGACATAGGCCGTGGTCTGTCCCCCGAGGGCGATCTTGCCCCGTGCGACCGGGACCAATTGTTGATGGGCTTTGAGTCCTTTCCCTTCTTCAGCCAGGGTCACAAACCGATTGGGGAGATAGGTTCGATCCAGGGCTTCCAGGAAAGGAGCGGCCTGCTCAATCTTCCCTTTGGGGGTCACCAACACGATCTCCTTCGGCTGATCGAGATAGAAATCGAGGGCGATCAGCAGATGAGGAAAGGCAAAGGGGTAGCGTTGCAGGTTGGCCGCAAAGGTCTTGAAGCTCTTTTCGGCCCGTTGCCGGTAGCTGTCATCGAAAGTCAAATCTCCGAGACGGAGCAGGTTCATCAGCGCAATGGCGTTGCCACTTGGAATCGCTCCGTCGATAAACGGCTTCTCCCGGGCCAGCAGGTCTTTCTGTCGGGCGTCGGTACGGAAAAACCCGCCCTTTTCCTTGTCCTCAAACCCTTGGATCAGCCGGACATCGAGATTGATGGCCCGGGCCAACCATTGCGGGTCGTTGGTGGCATCGTAGAGGTCCAGCAGGGCGGCGGTGAGAAATGCGTAATCCTCCAGAAAGGCGGCCTGTTTCGCTTCGCCGTTTCGATAGCTACGGTAGAGTCCTTGGCGATCCATCATCTCTTTGAGGATAAAACGTGCAGCCTTTTCAGCCCGTGCAATGTACTCGGGACGATTCAACACCATCCCTGACTGTGCCAGGGCCGAGATCATCAGCCCGTTCCAGGCCGTAAGGATCTTATCGTCCTTCAACGGTGCCGGGCGCCCCTTTCGTCCTTCATAAAGAAGCCGGTGCGCTCTCTCCAGATCGAGCCCGGCCGGAGGCGAAGTCCTGTCCGGGACGCGGAAAAGGATATTACGCCCCTCAAAATTTCCACGGTCGGTCAAACCGTAATAATCCGCAAAAAGAGCCCCCTGTTTTTCCCCCAGGATTTTGTCAACTTCCGCACGGGTCCAGGTAAAGAAGTATCCCTCCTCTCGTTTCCCCGAGGGGGTCAGGCTGTCGGCATCGGTGGCTGAATAAAAGCCACCTTGCGGAGCAGTCATCTCCCGGTCGATATAGGTCAGAAGGTGATGCACCATCGCCTCATAGGCCGGATCGCGGGTGACCTGGAAGCCTTCCAGATAAACCTGAGCCAGCTGGGCATTGTCGTAAAGCATCTTCTCAAAGTGAGGGATCTGCCATCGGGGATCGGTGGCGTAGCGGTGGAACCCGCCCCCCACATGATCGTAAATCCCACCGGCGGCCATCTGATTGAGGGTGGCGCGGGCCATTCCCAGCGCCTGTTCGTCGCCGGAGCGACGGTGGTATCGGAGCAGAACACGGATCGGCAGGCTGCTGGGAAATTTCTGTTGCCTCTGAAGACCACCAAACTGAGCGTCGTACCCTTTCTTCAACGTGTCCATGGCCTTGTGAAGCACCGTCTCATCGGGAAGAGCATCGCCCGGGATCGGCGACATCTGGCGTTTGACAAACTGGCTCAGTTGCTGACTTACCTGGGCAATCTGCTCGGGGTCCTTCTCGAAAACG
>JANQIN010000256.1 GCA_028282145.1 Thermodesulfobacteriota bacterium
GGCCAGGTTTGACCCAGCGAGGGTGGTCTGGTTCTTCCGCCAGAATTCGTTTCGGGACCTTCCACACTGGATTTTCGATTCGGGTCACCACCGTGTAACGACCCTCCGGAGTCTCCAGTCCTGTACGACCGATACCGATGGGAAAAATCTGCAGTCGCGGTTCCTTCTCGCCGCGGCTGACCTTGTAGAGCCGCATTTCAGCCAGATTGATGGTAATACCGGAACTCAGAGCGGCCGGTGGAATCGTCGCCAGGGGGATGGATATTTTCTGATTCGGAAGCGGGTGCCAGGGATCGACATGGGGGTTGGCCTTTTTCAGGTTGGAAAAGCCGATTTCGTTTCGGCGCGCCAGTTCCATCAGCGTATCCGAAGCCTTCAGCTGGACCTGCAAAAGATTCCCGATGACCGGAGGGAGACTATTCTCCGAAGTAGGGTAAGGGCGGTCGCCGCGCCAAGCCAGGGCCGGTTGGATCAAGAACCCGCCAAGAATCAGTAGCGCCAACACAATTCGCCCATGATTTCCAAGCATTAGCATGGTATTCATTATAGAGGAAAGACGGTTCAGACGGTAGGAAAACTCTGGAGGTTGCATGGAAATCCCTTTGCTTTACGATTTGATGGTCTGTTTTGGACTGTCTGTCATTGCTCTCATGATCTGTCACCGGCTGAAAATGCCGGCTCTTTTGGGGTTTCTTCTGACGGGAATGATCGCCGGTCCCCATGGCCTGGGCCTGATCCAGGCGGAACAGGAAGTCGAAATCCTTGCTGAAATCGGCGTAGTCCTCCTGCTGTTCTCCATTGGGATCGAGTTTTCACTGACCACCCTGTTACGAAGTAAAAAATCCGTCTTCCTCGGCGGAGGACTGCAGTTTTTTCTGACCTTTGCGGCCGGTTTCGGACTGGCTCTCGGGTGGGGACAGCCAACAGGTTCCGCCGTCTTTATCGGGTTTCTGTTTGTTCTGAGCAGTACGGCCATTGTTCTTAAACAACTCAAAGATCGGGCGGAGATTGACACACCGCACGGCCGTATTGCCCTGGCCATTCTGATTTTCCAGGATCTTCTGGTGGCCCCGCTGATGCTGCTGACCCCCATGCTTGCCGGTCAGGAAGGCGGTGCGCTGGCAATACTTTTCCTGCTCCTGAAAGCAACGGGGCTGATGGTGTTTGTCCTCTGGGCCAGTCGCAAACTCGTGCCCTGGTTGCTGATCAAGGTCGCCGGCACGCGGAGTCGGGAGACTTTCCTGATCACCATCGTCGGGCTGGGACTGGCAGTGGCTTTTGTCACTCATGAAATCGGCCTGTCCTATGCCTTGGGAGCTTTTCTGGCCGGGCTGGTCATCTCCGAATCCGATTACGGGCATTATGCCCTCGGTGCCATTGTCCCCTTTCGCGATGTCTTCACCAGCCTCTTTTTTATCTCCATCGGCATGCTTTTTAATGTCACCTTCCTGTGGGACCATCTGTGGGTTGTTCTGTCCCTGTCGTTGCTACTGGTCATGATCAAAGCGATCCTCGGGGCTATCGCGGCCGCCCCTCTGGGATTCCCTGGACGGACCTGGCTTCTCACCGGGTTGGCTCTAAGCCAGATCGGTGAGTTTTCCTTTGTTCTCAGCCGGGCCGGCATGCAGTACGATCTTCTCAGCCCCGAGTTGTACCAGTATTTTCTCGATATCTCGATTGTGACCATGGCCGTCACTCCCGGACTGATGGCTCTGGGACCCCGTCTGGTGGGCTGGTGGGTACGGTGGCGTTCCCGACATGAAGGCGACAAGCGGATCGCCCATCCTTGTATGCTGGGAGCCTTTAACGACCATGTGGTGATCATCGGGTTTGGTCTGAACGGGCAGAATGTGGCCAGAGCAGCCCGGCTGGCAGGTATCTCGTATGCCATTGTGGAGATGAACTCGGATACCGTACGAGCCAAACGGGCCGAAGGGGAGCCGATCTTCTTCGGGGACGCCTCCCAGGAGGAGATATTGCATCAGGTCGGCGTACAGTGCGCCCGCGCAGTGGTGGTCGGAATCTCTGACCCGGTGGCAACGCGCCAGACCCTTGTGGCTGTTCGTGCGCTGAATCCGGCTGTCCATCTCCTGGTGCGTACAAAATATATGGTCGAAGTGGACGAACTCTATGAACTGGGGGCTGACGATGTCGTACCGGAGGAGCTTGAATCTTCGGTCGAACTGTTCACTCGTATTCTCCAGCGCTATCTGGTTCCCAAAGCCGATATTGCACGTTTCACCCGGGAGATTCGGGCCGACGGGTACGCCATGTTCCGGAACTCGGGGGGCCGACTTGTCACCTCCGGACACCTTGTGGAACAGCTCCCCGGGGTTGAGGTGGTTTCCTGTCGTGTCGAGGAAGGTTGTGAGGTGGTGGGACGATCTTTGGCCGATCTGGACCTTCGTCGTCTGTATGAGATCACTGTCCTGGCGGTGCAGAAAGATTCTCACTTTGTCGTCTCTCCCAATCCGCATGCGGTTTTGGAGGTGGGGAACCTGGTTCTGGTAATGGGAGCCCCCGAAGCGGTCACGACAGTGTCTGACCTCTTTTCCGGTTCTTCCTGACGCCGCCGGCAGGGTTGACAGGACCTCAGCAGGGTGTTACCTAAGGCCACCTGACGCCATTTATTTTACTTTTAAGGAGAACTGTCATGGAACAGACCTTTGCCATTATCAAACCCGATGCCTTTTCCGCCGGTCATACCGGTAAGATTATCGATCGTCTGATCCAGGAAGGGTTCAGGATTGTCGGAATGAAAAAGCTGTGGATGAGCCCGGATGAAGCCGGTGGATTTTATTATGTGCATAAAGAGCGCCCCTTCTTTGGCGACCTTTGCGAATTTATGAGCAGCGGTCCTTGTATTGCCATGGTTCTTGAGCGTGAAAATGCGATCCTGGGGTGGCGGGAACTTATGGGAGCAACCAACCCCGCCGATGCTGCGGAAGGGACTCTCCGCAAAGAGTTCGGTACCGAACTGTCACGCAATGCAACCCACGGTTCGGATGCTCCCGAAACCGCCGCTTTTGAAATCGGTTATTTCTTCTCCGGACTGGAGCTGCGCTCCTGAACACCGATGCTATGAAAAAGGTCGATCTGAAAAACCTCCCTCCCGAGGAGCTGGAGGCGTTCCTGGCCGACCTGGGAAAAGCCCGTTTTCGCACCCGCCAGATCCTCCGTTGGATATACCAGCGGGGGATCTGTGACTTTTCCCAAATGACGGATCTGGCCAAAGATTTTCGTCAGGAACTGGCAGAAAAGGCGACCCTTTCCGAGTTTGTGCCGGAGGTCATCGAAAAGTCCGAGGATGGGACAGAAAAGTATCTTTTCCGTCTGGATGACGGTGAAACGGTGGAGTCGGTGCGTATCCCCATGGGAGAAGGCCGCAGCACCCTCTGCATATCCACCCAGGCCGGCTGTGCCATGCAATGCGAGTTCTGCTTCACCGGCACCTTTGGTCTGTTGCGCCACCTGACACCGGCTGAGATCGTTAATCAGGTCTGTGCGTCTCTGAAGCAGGGGCCGGTCAACAACATTGTCATGATGGGGATGGGAGAACCGCTGCATAATCTGGACAACGTGGTCAAGGCCTTGAAAATCCTGTATTCTGAGGACGGTCTGGGGTTCGGGGCGAGGCGGGTGACGCTGTCGACCTGTGGTCTGATCCCCGAAATGGAAAAACTCGGCAGGCAGGTAAGGGTTGGGTTGGCCGTTTCCTTGAATGCGACCACCGATGAAGTTCGGGACCGGTTGATGCCGGTCAATAAACGATATCCGTTGAAAGACCTGATGGCCGCCTGCCGTCAGTTCCCTCTTCAGCCTCGGGAAAAGATCACGTTCGAGTACATCCTCATTCGGGGTGTCAATGACAGCCCGGCCGACGCCAAACGTTTGGTCAAGCTGCTTCATGGTGTCAAAGCCAAGGTGAACCTGATTCCGTTCAATGAACATCCGGGCTCGGATTTCCGGGCCCCCGGAGAGGAGAGTATCGAGCGGTTCCAGACGTACTTGCTCAACCGGAAAATAGTCACCGTTCGGCGCGCCAGCAAAGGACAGGATATCTCTGCCGCCTGCGGGCAACTGAAAGGGCAGATGGATCAGACACCACAGGATTCAGGAGGATAGAATCGATGGCACAACCGGTCATTGGAGTTATTGGCGGCAGTGGACTGTATGAAATCGAGGGACTGACCAACGTGGAAGAGATCTCCCTGGAAACCCCTTTCGGGGCGCCCTCGGATGCCTACATCACCGGTGAGCTTCGCGGTGTCAAGATGGTCTTCCTGCCCCGTCACGGTCGCGGGCACCGGTTGCTTCCTTCGGAGGTCCCCTACAGGGCCAATATCTACGGGATGAAGCAACTGGGCGTACAGCGAATTATCTCCGTATCCGCCGTGGGCAGTATGAAAGAAGAGATTGTCCCGGGACATATTGTCATCCCCGATCAGTTTTTCGACCGGACCGCCGGTAAAAGGCCTCATACCTTTTTCGGTCAGGGGGTCGTCGGCCATGTCCAGTTTGCCGATCCGGTCTGCTCCGATCTGGCCAAAGTTCTGGTGCAGGCGGCTCGGGAAGCCGGGGCTCAGGTTCATGAAGGAGGAACCTACATCTGTATTGAAGGACCCAACTTCTCGACCCGGGCCGAATCCCAGATCTACCGGAGCTGGGGCGTCGATGTGATCGGCATGACGAATGTTCCGGAAGCACGACTGGCGAGGGAAGCGGAAATCTGCTACAGCACCGTGGCATTGGCCACCGATTACGACTGTTGGCACCAGGATCATGATGATGTGTCGGTGGAGGCGGTCATTGCCATCATTCACCAGAACGTCGCCATGGCCCGTCGGATTATCGAACAGGCTGCCGCAAAGCTCGGGCAGGCACCCTCCTGTGACTGCGGCTCGGCCCTGGAGTTTGCCATCATGACCGATGCCTCCCTCATTCCGGAGGAAACCAAAGATAATCTGAAACCGATCATCGGAAAATACCTGAAATAACCTTGTGCCGCACGACGGCATTGCAAGAGGAGAGATTATGAGCGTTCTGGTTGTGGGCTCTGTCGCCCTGGATACCGTCAGTACCCCTTTTGGCCAAGTAGAAGAGGCGTTGGGTGGGTCAGCCTGCTATTTTGCAACCTCGGCCAGTTTTTTCACGTCGGTGTCTTTGGTAGCGGTCACAGGTGGCGATTTCCCTCAGGAACACCTGGACTTTCTCGCTTCCCGTGGAATCGATCTGGACGGCCTCCAGACGGCCTCCGGCAAGACCTTCCGTTGGGCAGGCAAGTACGAGTACGATCTGAACGAGGCCCATACGCTTGATACGCAGCTCAACGTATTTGAGGCCTTTGATCCGGAGCTCCCGGATCATTATCGGGACGCCGAATTTGTTTTTCTGGCCAATATCCATCCGGAACTTCAGTTAAAGGTCCTCCAACAGGTTCGTCAGCCCAAGTTGGTGGCGCTGGACACGATGAACTTCTGGATTGAGGGAAGTCGGGACTCCTTGCTTAAAACCCTGAAACATGTTGACCTCCTGATGATCAACGAAGCCGAAGCCCGCCAGCTGGCGGAAGAGGCCAATCTGGTTCAGGCCGCCCGGAAGATTCAGGCCATGGGACCCAAGTCGCTGGTGGTCAAGCGGGGCGAGTATGGTGTGTTGATGTTTCACGATGGACATGTATTTTCAGCGCCGGCTTACCCGTTGGAGGAAGTGTTTGACCCTACGGGAGCCGGGGATACCTTTGGTGGAGGGTTTATGGGATACCTCGCGTCCACTGGTGATGCCAGCGTGGAAAATATGCGTCGCGCTGTCGTTGTCGGTAGCGCCATGGCGTCCTTTACAGTGGAAAAATTCAGCCTTGATCGGTTAAGATCGCTGGAGTTCGGTACAATTCAAGAACGTTTTCAGATGTTTAAGGCTCTGACTGACTTCGGAGATCTTGTTTAGGAGACACCATGTTTCGGCTTGTTCAGGATATGACTCACCTTCCGGTTGACGCCAACCGCGTGCTTGCGGTCTGGCGTTCCCGCTCGGATAATATGGTGAGCCTGCCTGATTGCCGGACGCAACCGACGGGAGCATTCCTTTGCCTGGTCAATGACCCCCGGGGCGGTCTGGTCGCTGTTCTTGCGCTTCACTTGAAAGATGAAGATCGGCTGGTGTTTTACCGGCATTCCGCGCCGGGCGAATCGCCCGCTAACCTTCTTGACGAAGGAGACCGTTTTGCAGAGTCCATGGGCTTTCAACTGGACGATACCGGATTCGGTCGTCTTGACATGGCAGGAAAAACGGTTCTTTGGGACAGCCTGCCGCTGTTGAAAGGGCTCGGGGCTGTAACACCGGTCGTTCCGTCGGAGATAGAAACGGTCGAGATCGAAACCGAGCAAGAGCCGGAAGAGGTTGAAGCGCTTCTGGAAGACCGGAAAACACAACTTGTTTATAAGGTTGGCCGTATTCTCGGCTCACTTTAAGGGAAAAGGTGGTACGTATGGGTTGGTTTAAACTGTTGCTTGCTGGAGGGTTGATTTTCTTGCTTGCCGGGTGCGCACCGGAACCCGAAGAAAAGATCGACCTCACACCTGACAACAAACAAATGGCCCAGGGACATCTTTCCATGGGATTGAGTCATCTGAAGGATAAACCCTCTCTCGCTCTGAAAGAGTTTCTGAAGGCCAACCAGCTTGATCCGAACAACCCGAATATCCTGGCGGCCCTTGCCAAAGGATACGAAGCGAAGAAAGCCTATGGCCTGGCAGAAGAAACCTTGAAAAAAGCTTTGGTTGTCCAGCCGGATGAACCCAACTTCCATAACAACCTCGGAGCACTTTACATACGATTGGAGCGTTGGGATGAGGCCATTGCTTCGTTTGCAAAGGCGGCATCCAATCTTTTATTTGAACGATCCGAACTCGCTTATACCGGTATGGGCTATGCCTACCAGAAGAAAAAAGATTACGCCAAAGCCCAAGAGAATTACCAAGCTGCTTTGGAATTTAATCCAAGCTTTCCTCAGACCTGGCTCTATCTGGGCGAGACCTCCTTTGCTCTTGGGCTGATAGAAGAGGCAATAGAGCAGTATCGGAAAGCCATCGGCCTTGCCCCTAAATTTACCCTGGCCCATTATCGCCTGGCTTTGGCGTATCTTAAGCTTCGCAGGACCAAAGAGGCGATTGCGTCCTTTGAGGAGGCCGTTCGTTTGTCTCCCGGAAGTACGGTCGCTCGCGAAGCGGCTAATTATCTGAGCATCCTTCGTTAAGTAGGTTGAGGACGAATGCGACTCGGACCTTTTTTGCAGCAATGCCGCGAACAGAGCGGTCACAGTATCGAGGACCTGGCGGAACAGCTCAGGATTACCCCGGAGCAGCTCGAATCACTGGAAAACGATCAGTTTGACCTTTTTACCAGTGAAGATGAACTCAAGGCTGTCCTGACCGAATGTGCCGAGCTGGTCGATCTGTACCCCAGTGCCATACTTCGCCTCTATCAGCGACAGGTCCAGGAAGCAGCAGCGGGAACGATTTTTTCCGCCAAAGACGAACCAACACTTGCTGCTGAGGAATTCCCTCTCAATGATGAAGGACGTTCGTTAAGTCAGCCGGCACCGACGCTTATTCGACGGACCCCGCGGCGCAAACGGCGCAAATTGCCCCGAGCGGGGATTCTGATCATGACCTGTGTGGGCCTGTTGGCAGTGTTTCTCTGGATGAATATTGAACCTCCTGCGGCACCCCCGAAAGACTTTCCGACAACGTATGAGCCGATCGAGTTTATGGTGATTCCGGAACGAGGCGGGATGATCCGTATTGTCACGACAGAGGTTCACGAGGTGAAAGTGGTCATCGATGACCGCGAGGAAAAAGTCTACAGGATGGAAGCTGGATCCGGAATCCGGCTTCAAGTGCGTCAGAAGGCGGTATTGACCTGGGAACAACCGGGCGGGGTGGCCCTCTTCTTCAACGAGATTCCTCTGCCGATCAATCAACAGACTCAGGCGCATCTTCTTCCGGCGCCCGAGAACGATGATATACAACCATGATCATCCAATGTCCCCATTGCCAGACTCGGTGTAAAATCCGTACACCTGAGGCGGTCTCCCGTCAGGCGCATGGACGCTGTCCCAAATGCCACAAGGGATTCCTTCTGGCGGAAGCCGCAGTCCCTGAGCAGGCGTCCCCACGGCAGTTCCTTGTGGTGGATGATTCGTCCTTCTTCCAGGAGATGATTCGGGATATCGTTGGTTCCAGGGCGGAATGCCGTGTCGCAGACAGCGTGGCCGCTGCCTGGCCGCTACTGGAACAGGCACGGCCTGACCTGTTGATTGTCGATATCAACATGCCCGGAGAAAAGGGGACAGAGCTGATCCAGAAAGTCCGTCGGCACAAAAGGCTCCATTCTCTTCCTATCCTGGCGATCAGCAGTGTCTACCGTAGAGAGCAGGACCAGACCCTTGTTCTGCGGGCTGGCGCCGATGCTTTTATCAATAAATCCTTCCGTCCTGAGGAGTTTTTACAGCAGGTAGAGGCTTTGCTCGAAAAGGCCCTCTCATGATCCGCTTCTTCCCACGGGTCGTACCACCGTCACTGTCCGATCGCACCTTTGACCTGGCCATCGTGCTGGGTTCGGGCCTGGGTGGTTTGACCGAAGTGCTTGAAGATTCTCTTTGTTTTTCCTATGGCGACATTCCCGGCCTCCCAACCACGCGTGTCGAAGGCCATCAGGGACGACTTGTTGCGGGAGCCATCGGCGATAAACAGGTCCTTTGCTTTCAAGGACGCTATCACCTCTATGAGGGGTACTCGGCGCAGGAGGTGTGTTCCCTGGTGCAGATGGCGTTTGACCTGCATATCCCCAATCTCCTTCTGACAAACGCCGCCGGTGGTATCCGCCTTGACCTTCAACCAGGCGACTTCATGTGGATTACCGATCATCTGAACCTCAGTGGAGCCAACCCTCTGCAGGGCATGATCCCGCCGCGCTTCCCCGACCTGAGTACACTCTACAACCAAGACCCTCTGCCGGCGTTGAAGATGGCCTGTGACCAGGCTTCGATCCCCTTGAAGCAAGGCGTTCTTTGCGGCCTTGTCGGCCCTACTTATGAAACTCCCGCAGAGGTGCGAATGCTGGCGGGACTGGGTGCGGACGCGGTCTCCATGTCAACGGTGAACGAAGCCATTGCCGGTCATGTTCTGGGCATGCGGGTGATGGCCATGTCACTGATATCCAATGCGGCGGCTGGTCTGCATGAAGGCCCCCTGGATCATCAGGATGTGCTCGCGACGGGAAAGCAGGCCGCCTCGCGGGGGGAAGCCGTTATCCGTTTTCTGTTGGATTTGTTGTAGAATTCTACTTTGTAACCCATTGAAAATACATGGAGAAAATAGATTTTTTGATTCTCTTCACTCTTGACAGACCATGGCACCATGCTAACCTTGGTCTGTAAGAGGAGGTAGGAGTGGCTCGAGGAGTAAGTAAATCCATATTGGTTGTCGATGACGAAGAGAATGCGCGTATCGGGCTGAGCAAGCTGCTGAGTCAGGAAGGGTTTGAGGTCGAAGCCGTTGCCAACGGTGCCGAGGCTCTTGAATTCCTTTCCCGAAAGCGTGTTAATCTGGTGATTACCGATATCAATATGCCTCAGATGAACGGTATGGCTTTCCTTCGGGAATTGAATGTTCAGTACCCCAGTGTTCAGGTGATCATGATGACCGCTTACGGTGGTGTCGAGTCCTACCTGGAGGCCATGAACCTGGGAGCCTTTGAGTATCTCAATAAACCGGTTCGTCTGGATGAGCTGAAATCAGTCATGAAAAAGCTGTTTCCTGATCAACTGATGGCGAGCTACTAACCAGCGGTTCTTCGGTTACCGGGGGTTACCATGCCGGATTTTCAGAAAATTCTGTTTGCAACGGATTTCTCCGAAAGCAGTGAAAACGCCTTTCGTTACGCTCTCTCCATGGCAAGGCAGTTCAACAGCCGACTTTTTATCCTGCATGTCATCAACGAACCTGTAGATCTTCGTGGGTTTTATGTCCCCCACATCTCTTTTGATCAACTGGAGAAGGAAATCGAGGAAGGTGCGCAGAAAATGATGGACAGTTTCGTTTCTGGCGCCATCGGTGATTTTGCCAATTACGAAACGGCTATTGTGCCCGGTATTCCTTACGATGAGATCATCAACAAGGCTGTTGAGGAAAAGGTGAATCTCATTATTACCGGGACCCATGGTCGGACCGGACTGGATCATGTCCTGTTTGGCAGCACTGCGGAAAAGGTGGTTCGAAAGTCCCCCATTCCGGTGTTGACTGCCAGGATGCCTGATCCAGATTCGGATTGAGTAAATTTTTACGGCTCGATTTGATTCTGAGCGCGGCATCGCAGGTTCGATAATCCAGATTTGAAACGGGGGCCTCAGGTCCCCGTTTTCGCGTTTTACGGAAATCTGGTTTCCGCTACAGATTGATCATCAGCGAATCTGGTATGACAGGGTTTTTCACTGCTTTTTTGTCTTCCTTAACAACCATAGACTGCCCTCCTGCCCTGTCTCGGAATCCCTTGTCAAACGATTGGGCGGGGGGTATGCTAACCCCTTGTTAAGGTCTTTTTGGGGCTTGGTTTTTCTTAAGATTGCCGGAAGGTCTATGTCCGCCAAGATTGTTGTCGTTGATGACGAAAAAGTCATTCTCCATCTGGCTTC
>JANQIN010000211.1 GCA_028282145.1 Thermodesulfobacteriota bacterium
ATGTATGGAGAGTACCATTACCATTGCCTGGAACGAGGTTAAATACAAAGCCGATTTGGTCAAGGAGTATGGGGAACTGCCGCCTTTGCGGTGTAATGCACAGAAGTTGAATCAGGTGTTTATGAACCTGCTGGTGAATGCGGCTCATGCCATCGAGGAGCATGGTACCATTCGTGTGCGGACCTGGGCGGAGAAGAAAGAAATCTGTGTGTCTATTGCCGACGACGGTTGCGGCATTTCACCGGAGAACCAACACCGTATCTTCGAGCCGTTTTTTACCACAAAAACTGTCGGCAAAGGAACGGGACTCGGTATGTCCATCGTTCTGGAAATTGTAAAAAAGCATGATGGAGAGATTGATCTCCAGTCCGAGGAGGGGAAAGGCACAACCTTTACCATCCGGTTGCCACGGAACGATGGGTCTGAAGAGGCCGAAACGACAGTTCTTTAATGCAGGTGCTTTTGGGGGGTAGGGCTCCCCTGAGGTTTGAGGAGAATGGGACGTGAGTGAACCCGGGCAGGTGAGAATCCTTTGTGTGGATGATGAGCGCAATGTGCTGAAAGCCCTGCGCCGGCTTTTCCTGGATGAGGAGCACTATGACATCCTTACAGCGAATTCCGGCCCGGAAGGACTGGACCTTCTGGAAGAGGAGCCGGATGTCCGGTTGATTATCTCCGACTACCGAATGCCGGGCATGACGGGGGTGGAATTCCTCAAACAGGTGTGTGAGAAATGGCCCAACACCGTGCGGATCGTTCTCTCCGGATACGCCGACACGGCGGCCGTGGTGGAAGCGATCAATGCCGGCCAGATCTACAAATTTATCCCCAAGCCCTGGAACGACGAAGAGCTGAAAGGAACCGTCGCCAACGCCCTGGAGCATTACGAACTCCGGTTTAAGAATTTGGCGTTGTCGGAAGAGCTGACCCGTAAGAACGAGGAGCTCGAACGCGTCAATGAGAACCTGGAAACGTTGATCGAGGAGAGAACGACGGCCCTGGAGTTGCGGAACCAGGTCCTGAGTGTGGCTCAGGATGTATTGGATGTCCTGCCGGTTGCGGTGGTCGGATTCGACCCTACCGGAATGATTGCACAGTGTAACGAGGAGTGCGGTCGGCTCTTCGGGATGGGACCGGGTGAAATGCTGGGCTACGATCGGCAGGAGGTCTTTTCTCCGGAGATCAACAAAGCACTTGACGGTGTTGCCGAGCAACAGTCGTTGGCCCACACATTGATCTTGGAAGACCGAGAATATGTGATGCGTGTCCGCCCCCTGGATGACCGGACTCCACGGGGGTACGTTGTGGCCTGGGTCCCTTGCCATTGCGACGAGTGTTAAAAAGGGGAGATGTATGACCGAAGAACTGGAAAAGCCCGTTTATCATATCCTCCTGGTCGATGATGAGGCGAATATCCTGAAATCGGTCCGTCGTCTGCTGATGCAGGAAGAGGATTACGAGATCAGCGTGGCGACCTCGGGCCTCCAGGGCCTGGGTATTCTCGAAGGAAATGAGGCGGCTGTTGTCGTGTCCGATCAGAGGATGCCGGAAATGGAGGGCGTGGAGTTTCTGGAAAAGGTCAAAAAGAAATGGCCGGACACGGTCCGGATCCTTCTCACCGGTTATGCCGACATTGAGGCCTCCATCGGTGCCATCAATCGGGGATCGATCTTTCGTTATCTCACCAAACCCTGGGATGAAGAACAACTTCTGCGGACCATCAAAGATGCGACGGCTCAGTATTTCCTGGTCACGGAGAACAAGCGGCTCAATAAACTGGTGGCCAAGCAGAATGTCGAGTTGCAGCAATGGAACACCCGTCTGAAGCAGCGTGTTATGGCTCAAACGGCGAATATCAGTAAAAAGAACGACGAGCTGTTTGAAGCCAATCAGGATATTACTCGCACATTGGATGAGACGATTCAGGCCTTCTCCGCCCTAAGTGAACTGCAGGACCCCCGATCCCAGGACCACGCGGACCGCGTCAGCGCTATTGCCGAGGCCATGGCCGTCGATCTGGAACTGTCGGAGGACATGCGGAAGAGCATTCGTATCGCTGCCCTTCTTCACGATATCGGCAAGATCGGCACCTCGGTGGACATTATGAAAACCCCCTATAACTACATGACTCCCGAAGAACAGCAAGAGTACGAACGTCATCCGATCAGAGGGCAGGCCGCGATCGATCGGGTTGAGGACCTGCGTAGTGCCGGCCTGCTGATTCGCCACCACCATGAACACTATGACGGTACCGGTTTCCCGGACCGGCTGGAAGGGGAGGATATCCCTTTGGGGAGCCGAATTCTGCGCATGGCAGATGCCTTCCAACGATATTTACCGGAGCTGATGGAAGATAACAGCATTGAGCTGGCCCTGGTGAAGATGCGGGAAAATCTTGGGAGTATGTTTGACTCGAGCCTTTATTCTGCCGTTGAAACAGCTGTCGTAGAGGTATATCAAACCGAAGTTGAAGAAACTGAAATGGTCAAACTGGAGGTTGGGGTGCGGGAACTGCGTGTCGGGATGCGGCTGGAACAGGACGTGATCTCCGGCAGCGGCCTGTTGCTTCTCAAACGGGGAACGTCCCTGGTAGAAGAGGGGATAAGCGCCATTCAGCGTCATTATGAGATCGATCCTTTTGAAGGAAAAATCCAGGTTCTGGTTCAAAAATAGATCTGTTGGTTTCCGCCGAACGCTACCCGTTGCACAAATTCCTGTCTTTCGCTAAAGTGCCGCAGAATCTTAAGCGAGGGAGACAAATCCAATGTTGACTGCTATCAGCCCCATCGACGGGCGTTACGCATCCAAAGTTGCCGAACTGACCGAATGCTTTCCGAATACGCGTTGTTGAAAGCGCGGGTTCAGGTAGAGGTGATGTGGCTTCTGGCCCTCTGTAAAGAGGACGGGATTCCCGAATGTCGACCGGTCAGTTCCGAGGAAGAGGCGTTCCTGCGCCGGATTGTTGCGGATTTCACTCCGGACGAGGCCGAGAAGGTCAAAAAGATCGAGGCGGTCACCAACCACGATGTCAAGGCGGTTGAATATTACCTGAAGGAAAAGATTGCCGGGACAGCACTGGAAGAGTTGACCGAATTTCTTCATTTCGCCTGCACGTCTGAAGATATCAATAACCTGGCTCATGCGCTGATGTTGAAACGTGGACTCACTGCGATTCAACCTTGTCAGGAGAAAATCGTTCAGACCCTGGAAGAACTGGCACGAGAGTTTCGGGATGTGCCGATGCTGGCCCGCACCCATGGCCAGACCGCTTCTCCCACCACCATTGGAAAAGAACTCGCTGTTTTTGCCGTGCGGTTGCGAAACGAAAGCGCCAAGATCGCCCGGGTGGAGCTTCTTGGAAAACTCAACGGGGCGGTAGGTCACTTTAACGCTCATCTGTCTGCTTACCCTGAGGTCGACTGGATTGCCCTGGCCAAGGGGGTGATTGAGGACGAACTGGGGTTGACGCAGAACCTGTTTACCACCCAGATCGAACCCCATGACTATATGGCGGAACTCTTTGATGCCCTGGCCCGGTGGAACACCATCCTGATTGATCTGAACCGGGATATCTGGACCTATATCTCTATGGCCTATTTCGGCCAGAAAACAGTGGCCGGCGAGGTGGGGTCCTCTACCATGCCGCATAAGGTCAACCCGATCGATTTTGAAAATTCCGAAGGTAATTGCGGTTTGGCCAATGCGATCTTCAATCATCTGTCGATCAAACTGCCGATCAGTCGTCTGCAACGGGACCTGACCGATTCAACCGTTTTGCGGAACATGGGTGTTGGGTTCGGTTACAGCTTGATCGCCTACAAAGCGACTTTGAAAGGTCTGGGCAAGCTGAAGTTGAACGAACAGAATCTGGCAGCCGATCTCGATCAGGCCTGGGAGGTCATGGCCGAACCGATTCAGACCGTGATGCGGAAGGCTGGTATTGAAAAACCTTATGAAAAGCTGAAGGCACTTACCCGGGGGCAGACGATTGATCGCCAGACCATCCAGGCGTTTGTCGAAGGGTTGGATCTGGATCCGGCCGATAAAAAGCGACTGCTGGACATGTCTCCCGGCAGTTATGTCGGGATGGCTCGGACGATTGTCGACCGCCTGTAATAACGCCACCGAAAAAGGAGCCACGGAGTTCCTTTTGGGTACGTGAAGCAAAAGCATGATTTGGTGAAACGGCGATGGAATGCGCCAGGGAAGAGGATTGTCATCCCACTGAGGTCGGCCCCCACGATAGGTCGACCTTTTTAATTTTCTTCCGGGTAGACCAGAAGGCGAAAAGCACGGCTGGTCCGGATAGGATCGAAAGAGCGATCTGTCCGGGCGCGAAAACGGTACACCGTATTGTTCAGGGTTGCTTCCCGCAGATAGTGTAATGCCTTGTCTTCTTCTCCCAGTGCCGCATAGCTGCAGGCCACGTTGTACCATTCCCGGTTTTCCTGAATCTGGCGTTCGGTGAACCGGTGCAACATCCGTTTACCCCGGCGAATCTGCCCCCTCCCAACCAGGAGTGCGGCAGGGACCTCTTTGGCCGCAAAATCATCCGAATCCAGTTGGACGGCTTCTTCGGCAAGCGTTAATCCCTTCTCCACCTGTTCCGCGTCAAAATAGGCCACAGCCAATGCACGGGCGGAAAAAGCCGTTGGACGGATCCGGTACGATTGCTGAACCCTGGTTAAAAAGTCCTGGATATGACCCTTGTTCTTATAACTCAGGGCCAGTCGATTCAGCAGACTCACATTCTCAGGATCGGTTTCCAGTTTTTTCTGACTGCGCAGCAGGGTTTCGGAGACATCGATCTCGTGCTGGCAGTCTTTGTAGTTGGAAATTGCATTGCAAGCCTCACGGTAGAAGAAAAGACCCGCCTCAAACTGTCTGTTCGCGTCCAGTTTCTTGCCTTGTGAAAAAGCGAATTCCGCTCGTTGCTCATCGTTCTGAAAAAGGGGACGATATTCTTTGAGTTGCGGATAAATGATGGTCGCCTCGCTTGAGGATACCAACAGGTATCCTCCCAGTACGATGGCGATTCCTACAGCTTTCATAGGGCCCTCCCTCGGGAAAGCCTCCTGAATTTTAATAAGACGAACCGGTTTGATTTAAGAGTATCACTTCAAAGAGGGGGCGTTGTTATTCGCCGCAACGAAGGATTTTTTCTCCCTCTTCAAAGAGAAGAATCGCTTTTCGGTTACCGGTCGATTGCACCAGGCCCAGCCCGAAGGTCGGATGGTTGACCAACTGCCCCGGAACAAGGGCAATATCCATCCGGTAGGCGACAGCCGTGGACGGATCGTTCCCTTCGAGAGCGGCCTGCCAGACAGTTCGGGCCTTTTCGGCCGGAGAAATACGGGGAGTGCTGACACGCTTGCGCTCTGCCGTCCGAGTAGTCTTGGAGGTCGCGGGAGGACGGTATTTATGCTTGCCGCCGCAGGTGTTGCACTGTACCTGGGCGGGGGTGTCGTCGACCAGGGCGATCAGCGTGTGGTTTGTCAGAGTTTTACAACGAGAGCAACGCGCATCGAGGATGTCGCCCGGAGAGAGCTTCTTTGAAGACATACAGGGAGTTCCTTCCAGAAAAAAGTCCTAAACGCCTCTCAGTCGTGAGAGGAGCAGGGAGTTTAACAGAGGTCGTTTCACCCTCCAAGGGACAAAATGCAGTCCGATGATATTCTTGAAAGGCAGCATCAAAAAATTAGAGCCAGCTAAAAGTTTCAGTTGACACTTTCGGCCAGTAATGTGAGAATATTCTCATTTTCTGAGGGGATCTATGGCCCGATGGTCGTTTTTAAAATTTGATTCTCCCGGTCCCGTCTGGGTACACATGAACGGTTTCGGCCTTCTTGTGGGTGCCCTCTTCCCGTTTTACGCCTTCCAGTTCTTTGGCACGGCGGCTTTCAGCTGGTGGTTTGTCATGGGGTGTCTGTGCTCGGGCATTCTGGTGGGGAGCTGCTGTTTCCTTTTGTTTAACCGTTACTACCAGGCCCAACTGAATAAAGAGGCTTCGGCACGAGAGCGCCTTGAGGTCAGTGAACATAAGATGCGGCAGATTGCTTACCGGGATGAGCTCACCGGGCTGCCCAGCCGCTGTCATTTTTACGAAAGGTTTGACGGGCTTCTGGAAAAGGCCCGTGAGGAAGGGCAAAAGGTTGCCCTGATGTTTCTGGATCTGGATCATTTTAAAAAGATTAACGACACTCTGGGACACGGTATCGGTGACCAGGTATTAAAAGTGGTGGGACAGCGTCTGCAGAATATCGTCGTTTCCAGTGTCAAGGTAGCACGTTTCGGCGGTGACGAATTCGTGGTGCTGGTCCATCCGGCCAACGATCGGGTGGTTCGAAGTCTGGCTGAGCGCATTTGTGAACTGATCAAGGCGCCCATCCAGCACGGTCATTTCGAACTCTATGTTCGGACGAGCATCGGTATCTGTATTTTCCCCGAAGATGGAACCAACAGCGATACGTTGATTAAGCATGCCGATATTGCCATGTACCGCGCCAAAGAACAGTCCGGAAACCGTTTCTGCTTCTTTTCCGGAGAGATGGCAAAAAAGGAAGAACATCTTCTCCAACTGGAAGGTCGTCTTCATCGTGCTCTTGAGTTGAATGAGCTGCACCTGGAGTATCAGCCGCAACTGAACCTTGAGACCAACCGGATCATCGGGGCGGAAGCCCTGCTTCGCTGGAACCATCCCGAATTAGGAATAGTACGGCCGGACTTGTTTATTCCGGTAGCGGAGGAAACCGGCCTGATTATTCCTATCGGTGAGTGGGTTCTGCGTACCGCTTGCCGGCAGGCGGCCCACTGGCCTGAGTCCGAGCAGCCGCTTGGGATCAGCGTCAATCTCTCGGCACGTCAGCTGAACGATCCCCATTTCGAATCGATCGTCCAGAGCGCGCTTTCCGATTCGGGGCTGGCTCCGGAACGCCTGATGCTGGAAATTACGGAAAGTCTGGTTGTCGAGGACGACCAGCAGGCGATCCGGGTTCTGTCCCGGATTCTGGACATGGGCGTCGGTATTGCTCTGGACGATTTTGGAACCGGCTATTCCTCTCTCAACTATCTGCAGCGTTTGCCAATCACCTCTCTGAAGATTGATCGAAGCAATGTGACCGCCGCCGAATCGGACCCGGCCAGCGCGGCAATTCTGCTTGCAGTCATCCAGCTGGCCGGTCGTCTTTCACTCGACGTTGTGGCTGAGGGGGTCGAGACCGAAAGTCAGGTCGCCATGTTACAGGAATACGGTTGCAGTCAGGTTCAGGGTTTCTGGTTTTCACGCCCACTGCCCGGCGAACAGCTGGCGAGGATGCTGGCAGAGGATTTTCAGACGCGTACGTCGCCTGTTACCGAAGAACCTTCGGTCGCATTGGCGGTGCCCGTTTGATCGATGACGCCCCATCCGAAGAAATTGGGGAGGATGGGACATGGGGGGACCCTTCGTATTGCTCCGTTCGGCATGAGCCGGACGGAGCTTTTTTTTACCGCTTGAAATAGGTATATCCCTGGAGGCCGTTCTGGTAGGCCTGGACCAACGTCTGCCGTTGCGACGGGCTGAGTTGTCCTTTTCGGACTGCGGCTTCCGCCCGACTTCGGAAGGTATTGTTCAGCTGTTTCAGATCGTATTCAACAGACTGGAGGACCTCGCCGACACTGTCCCCTTCCACCTCCTGCAACAGGTCGAATTCGCCATCCCCGGTGATGCGGATATTAACCACATGGGTGTCACCGAACAGGTTATGCAGGTCTCCCAGGGTCTCTTGGTAAGCTCCCATCAGAAATACGCCCAACAGGTAGTCCTCTCCCGTTTTGAGCGGGTGGAGCGGTAAAGAGGCCCGCTCACCTTTTCCAGTGATAAAGAGGTCCAGTTTGCCGTCACAGTCGCAGGTCAGATCCGCGAGGATCCCCTCCCGGGTCGGTTGCTCATCCAGACGGTGCAACGGCATCACCGGGAAAATCTGGTCGATGGCCCAGGTATCCGGCAGCGATTGAAAGACGCTGAAGTTTCCATAGTAGATGTCACTCAGTCGCTGTTTCAGGTCGTGCAGGAGTTTCGGCGGGTCGGTCAGGCCCTCCAGTTTTTGGGTGAGGCGCTGAATCAGTGCCAGAAAAAGGTCTTCCGCCTGCCCTCTTTCCGCCAGAGAAAGTTGTCCCTGAAGATGCTGTTGTCGGAGCTGGTCGCGGCATATAAAGGCTTCGCGTATCAGGTCCTCCGGCGCTTCTTCATCAATCCTGGCAATCCGCTCTGCCAGGCAGTGCAGGGAGGGGGGAACCTCTTCGGGGCAAGGTAAGTTCCCGGGCTCAAAATGCATGACATCCAGAATGTCGAAGATCAACACTGAGGTGTGAGCGACCGTCGCCCGTCCGGATTCGGTGATCAGATGCGGGTGTTCTACGGCAGCGTCGTCCAGAGTCTGGCCGACGGTTCGAACCAGGGTCCGGCAATAATCGGGAAGATCGTAGTCCCGGGAGTGGACATGATTGTGCCGAAAACCGGTGTAGTCGACCGCCAGCCCTCCTCCCAGATCAAGGTAGCCCATCGGTGCACCAAGTCGGGCGAGATCGGCGTACACACGGCTGGCTTCCCGGACACCTGCCTCGATATCGTTCAGATGAGGAATCTGAGACCCAAGGTGGCAATGTAGCAGGGTCAGGCAATGAAGGCGATTCGCCTGTGTCAAGGTCTCCACCACTCCCAGAATCTGCTGTATCGAAAGCCCGAAGCTGCTTCGGTCGCCACTGGTTTCGGTCCAAAGGCCGCCGACCCGGGCTGACACCTTCATGCGGACTCCGATCTGCGGTTCGATCTCCAGAGTCCGACTTCTCTCCAGAAGGAGATCCAGTTCGTTCGGGGATTCGATGACAAAAAAGACGGGGAGGCCGAGTTGCTGCCCCCAGAGACCGAGGTCGATATAGTCCCTGTCCTTGGTCCCATTGAGGATCAACAGGCTGTCTTCGGGCAGGTGCGCCAGTGCCAGGAGGAGCTCTGCCTTGCTGCCGGCTTCCAGACCATGATGAAAGGCCTGGCCAAAGCGGCAGATCTCCTCAATCACTTGAGCCTGCTGGTTGACCTTGATGGGAAAGACGCCGCGGTATTGTCCACAATACCCAAGCTCTCGAATCGCTTTTTCAAAAGTTGTATTGAGCAGCCGGATACGGCTGTCCAAGAGGTTTTCAATGCGAAGGAGAACAGGAAGGTCATGCCCGCGCTGGCGAAGGCCGGTTGCCAGCTCTTTCAGCGAGACGGCTCCTGTCCCTTCGGGCAGATCTGCTTGAACAACGACCTCTCCGGAACGATTCAGTCCAAAGAACGGGGTTCCCCAGCGGTCCAGACCATAAAGTTCAGCGGCTTGGGTGATGGACCAGCTTTCGGGAGCGGAATCGGTCATAGCCAACCTGTCAAAAAGGGGCGCAAGGAGAATCTAAGCGCTTTCGATAGCCAGATTCTGGCGGACATATGTAGGGAGCATAAAGGCCCCCAGATGCAGATCCTCATTGTAGTACCGGGTTTCGAAGGGACGTTCGGCAGCCCTTGATCGGTCGAAATCCTCCACCGGATGGTATTTCTTGCTGCAGAAGGCAAAAGACCAGGCGCCGCTGGGATAGGTCGGGATTGAAGCCTGATACATCTCGACGATTGAAAACACGGCCCGCAGATTGGAAAACATCTTTTTCTGGATGTCGGCATGGAAGAAAGGCGATTCGCTCTGAGCGACCATGATTCCGTCTGACTTCAGTGCAGCGAAGACGGTCCGGTAGAACTCTTCTTCAAAGAGACCGACGGCTGGTCCGATGGGATCTGTCGAATCGACCAGAATGACGTCAAAGCTGTCGGTATGCTTCTTAATGTAGGCGATTCCGTCGTCCACATGAAGCTTAACTTTGGGGTTTCCTTGCAGTTCACAAGCCAGGGAAGGGAGCAACTCGATCGATTTCTCGATGACCAATCCGTCGATTTCGCACAGTACGGCCTGTTCCACTTGCGGGTGTTTGACAATCTCCCGGATGGTCCCTCCATCCCCCCCGCCGATTACCAGGACCCGCCGGGGGTTCGGGTGGGTAAAGAGGGCCGGGTGGGTAATCATGTCATGGTAGACAAACTCGTCCCGCTCGGTCACCATCACCAGGCCATCCAGCAGCATCATGCGGCCGAACTCCTCGGTTTCGACGATCTCCAGTTTCTGATAGGGGCTTTTTCCGGAAAAGAGGGTCCGACTGACACGCAGGGTGATGCCGGCGTGCTCGGTGTGTTTTTCGGTGTACCACATCTCCATGGTCAGGCCACAGCTTGAGGTTTGTGACGCAATTCGCCTACGACCTCCAGCTGGCCCCGCTTCATTTCCATGGTCGAAGTGCGCTGGGAGCCCAGCCCTTCCTTCAAAGTGCGGTAGGCCGCTTCCGGAATAACCGTGTTGCCACAGGTAAACAGATCAACGGCGGCATAACCGTATTCCGGCCAAGTGTGGATGGCAAGGTGACTTTCGGCGATGATAACGGCCCCGGAAACTCCATGGGGGCTGAATTTATGAAAGGTCTGGGTGACAATAGTCGCACCGGCGTCCAGAGCCGCTTGACACATAATGCGTTCGATCTGAGCGGTGTCGTTGAGGACCTCTTTGTCGCACTCGTAGAATTCGGCAATGATCTGTTGGCCCAAAGATTTCATAAGGCACTCCTTGTTCGTGTATGTCGTTCTGGGGTCGCGCCTGAGAGGCGCCGCCCCTAATAATCAAAGGTCGGAGGTGTGACCACCCAGATCAGCTGCGCCGGGTGTTTCCCGGTGTTCAGCAGTCGGTGCTGACGGTCGGAACGAAAATAAAAACATTCCCCTTTACTCACCCTCTGCCGTTTTCCGTTGAGTTCGAGCTCTACCTTGCCCTGGATCAGGTAGCCGAACTCCTCACCCTCATGGATTTCTTGCGACGGCAGGGCTTCTCCGGGAGCGATGGTCACCAGAGCCGGATCCATCGCCCGCCTTTGAGCACCGGGGACAAGAAGATCGACATGAAAACCTTCGTCGGTATCGCTGTAAACCGTTCGGTCCTCTCGTCGAAAGACGGTCTGGCTGGCTTTTTCGTCGGCAAAGAACTCCGAAAGCCCTACCCCCAGGACGTCCAGGATGTCCTTCAGGGTCGTGATCGCCGGGGAAGTGAGGTCGTTTTCCAGCTGGCTGATATACCCTTTGGTGAGCTCGGACCGGTCGGCCAACTCTTCCTGTGTCAACGAGTTGGACAGCCGCAGTTTTTTGAGTTTTTCACCAATCATTTCTTTTCTCCGGCAGGACTCCTCAGGGGTTTACAATCAATAAACTCTTTGTTTAATAAGGTTCGCCCGAGGCAGTACTATTTACTCTCGTTTCCGATGCAAGTCAAGAAAAAATACAGAGGCTGTGTCGATTCGTAAAACCAGAGCTAAGCGGTTGATTTACTTGACAGAAAATCTTGCGGATTGTTTACTGGTGAACACTTGGAATTCATGCAAAAAGGACGAATGGGAGGAACCGTTGATGAAGAAAGACCTGAATATCGGTTTTGTGGGGGCGGGAAATATGGCGGAAGCTCTTGTCCGGGGCCTGATTGCTGCCGGAACAGCACCCGCGCAGATCGTTCTTTCCGATTCGAAACCGGAACGCCTCAAGGCACTTTCCGATGAGCTTGGGACGCAATCCGCTGCGTCCAATGTCGATCTGGCTCGGCAATGCCAGGTGGTGGTTCTGGCCGTCAAGCCCCAAGGACTGTGTCCCGTTCTGGCTGAAATCGGCGAGAGTCTGGCCGATCGGCTTCTGATCTCTATTCTGGCGGGTGTGTCCACTGCTGCTCTGGAGCAGGGGGTGCCCCGGTCCACCCGGGTGGTTCGGGCCATGCCGAACACGCCTGCTCTCATCGGCCAGGGTGCGACGGCGATTTGTGCCGGCCAGCAGGCGTCCGAAGAGGATATGAATCTGGCCGAAAATCTGTTCCGAGGCGCCGGTCTGGTGACGCAAATTGCGGAAGGGCAAATGGATGCGGTCACCGGACTGTCCGGTTCCGGGCCGGCTTACGTTTTTGCCATGATCGAAGCGTTGGCCGATGCGGGGGTGGCGGAAGGCCTGCCTCGACCCACAGCTCTGGATCTGGCGACTCAGACCGTTCTGGGCGCAGCACAATTGGTCAAGGAAACGGGAGAACATCCCGCGGCTCTCAAAGACAAGGTTTGCTCCCCCGGGGGGACGACCATTGCCGGGATGAAGGCTCTTGAAGCCGGTGGTGTGCGTGCCGGCCTGATGGCGACGG
>JANQIN010000073.1 GCA_028282145.1 Thermodesulfobacteriota bacterium
AACCTGCAGCAGTGTGTGCAGGCTCTGGAAGCCAGCAAACAATTGGTTCGGATTGATCAGGAGGTCGACCCCTACCTGGAAGTGGGTGCCATTCAGCGCCGTGTTTATGCCGCCAATGGCCCGGCGTTGCTTTTTACCCGGGTCAAAGGGTGCGCGTTCCCGATGCTGGGGAACCTTTACGGCACTCTGGAGCGAACCCGCTGGATCTTCCGCGATACCCTCGATACCATCCAGAGGCTGGTGGACATCAAGCTCGATCCCAAGGCCGCCTTTCGCAACCCGCTCGGTAGTTTGAAGGCCGCTCGCGGTGCCCTGCATCTTTGTCCCAAAAAGATCGACAGCGGCCCGGTTCGGCAACGGACCTGCTCTCTGTCGCAACTGCCCCAACTTCATTCCTGGCCGATGGACGGCGGTGCCTTTGTCACCCTGCCGCAGGTCTATACCGAGGACCCCGCCAAGCCGGGTGTGCGTCGTTCCAATCTGGGGATGTACCGGGTACAGATCTCGGGCAACGACTACCTGCCCGATGAAGAGGTAGGCCTTCATTACCAGATTCATCGGGGGATCGGTGCACATCACGCCGAGGCGTTGAAACAAGGGAAGCCCCTCCCGGTCAATATCTTTGTCGGCGGTGCGCCCTCCATGGGAGTGGCGGCGGTGATGCCGCTGCCCGAAGGGATGCCCGAGCTCTCCTTTGCCGGTCTGCTGGCCGGTCACCGGATACCGATGGTGCAGGCGGCCAACGGGCTGCCGATGCCGGCCGAGGCCGATTTTGTCATCTCCGGCATCATCGACCCGACACAAACCAAGCCCGAAGGCCCCTTTGGCGACCATCTCGGCTACTACAGCCTGGCCCATGACTTCCCGATGGTAAAGGTCGACAAGGTCTACCATCGCCCCGACGCCATCTGGCCGTTTACCACCGTCGGCCGCCCACCGCAGGAGGACACCAGCTTTGGTGAGTTTATCCATGAACTGACCGGCGATCTGATTCCCGATGTGCTGCCCGGGATCAAGGCGGTGCATGCGGTCGATGCCGCCGGGGTTCATCCGCTGCTGTTGACTATCGGCAGTGAGCGTTATGTTCCCTACGCTGAGGAGCGGACTCCGCAGGAGCTGTTGACCCTGGGCAATGCGGTGCTGGGGCAGGGGCAGCTGTCGCTGGCAAAATACCTCTTTATCATTGCCGGGGAAGACAATCCTTCTCTGGACATCCATCATATCGACGACTACTTCCGCCATGTGCTGGAGCGGGTCGACTGGCGGACCGATCTGCATTTTCAGACCGCCACCACCATCGATACCCTCGACTATTCGGGGCACGGCCTCAATCAGGGGTCCAAGGTCGTGATTGCGGCCGCCGGGGAGAAGAAGCGGAAGCTTCCGACGGAGATTCCGGGCGATCTGCGCCTGCCCGAGGGCTACAGCAACCCGCGCGTCGCTCTCCCCGGTGTACTGACCGTTCAGGGGCCGAAAGCCGACGGCAAACGCGGTGCGACCGATAAAGGATTGAATGCTTTCTGTAAGGCGTTCTCTCCCGACGACCCGATCAATGCCTTCCCGCTGGTGGTGCTGGTCGACGACAGCGAGTTCACCGCCCGGACCCTCAACAACTGGCTCTGGGTCACTTTCACCCGCTCCGATCCGGCCCCCGATGTGGGTGGGATCGGTGCGACCACCCGGGCCAAGCACTGGGGTTGCAACGGCAGCCTGGTGATCGATGCCCGGATCAAGAAACATCACGCACCGCCGTTGGTCGATGTTCCCGAGGTGGAACAGAAGGTCGATGCTTTGGCCGCCCCCGGCGGTCCGCTGCACGGCGTTTACTAATCAATCAGGTCTCCAGCGCGGGGCCGAAGATTCCAAGGAGGAAGGATGCTCGACGTTCCAAGCCGCTATCGCGATTTCGGTCTGCTGGTTCTGCGTGTTGGGATCGGCATCATGTTTATCCTGCACGGCTGGCCCAAGCTGGCCGGAGGTGCGGTCAAATGGGAAGCCCTGGGGGGAGCAATGAGCCACCTGGGGATTACCTTTTACCCGATCGCCTGGGGGTTGGCTGCGGCCCTGGCGGAGACCCTCGGCGGCCTCTGTCTGGCGCTGGGCGTCTTTCACCGTATCGCCTGCATGCTGCTGGCGATCACCATGCTGGTGGCGACGGTGATGCATCTGGGGCAGGGGGACAGTCTGATGCGGGCCTCTCATGCCATTGAGAGCGGCATCCTCTTTGCCAGCCTTATTCTGATCGGTCCCGGTAAATATACGCTGGGTCGGGGGCAGTAACAGAGCCGGAAAGCAAAAAAATGAATCGAACGGAAAAGGGCCTGCTGGCCTCGATCGGCAATACACCTCTGGTGGAACTGGAACGGATCAACCCCAACCCGAAGGTCCGGATTCTGGCCAAGCTGGAAGGGGCCAACCCCGGCGGCTCGGTCAAGGACCGTCCGGCCTATTACATGATCCGCCTGGCGGAGGACGATGGTGCCCTGACCCACGATAAGGTCATCCTGGAACCGACCTCCGGCAATACCGGCATCGCCCTGGCAATGATCGCCGCTGCCCGTGGCTATAAGATCAAGCTGGTGATGCCGGCCTGTGTCAGTGCCGAACGGCGCGGTGTCCTCGAAGCCTACGGTGCCGAGGTGGTGCTGTCCCCCCATGACGAGGCAACCGACGGGGCCATCCGTCTGGCGCATCAGCTTTATAAGGAAGCCCCGGAGCACTATTTCATGCCCAACCAGTACGCCAATGTGGCCAATCCGCTGGCGCATTACGAGGGGACCGGCCCGGAGATCTGGAATCAGACCGATGGCGCCGTGACCCACTTTGTTACCGGCATGGGGACCAGCGGTACCCTGATGGGGGTTGGACGTTTCCTCCATGAAAAAGATCCCTCGATCCAGGTGGTCGGGATCGAACCGACCCTGGGGCACAAGTTCCAGGGCCTCAAAAATATGAAAGAGGCGATCGTGCCGCCGATCTATCAAGAGAAAAAGCTCAGCCGCAAGATCGTGGTCGACGATGAGGCGGCTTTCTGTATGACCCGCCGTTTAGCGACCGAAGAGGGACTCTTTGCCGGCATGTCCGGTGGGGCTGCAGCTGCCGGTGCGCTGCAGGTGGCGGCGGAATTGGAAAAAGGTACGGTTGTGACGGTTCTCCCCGATCGTGGCGACCGGTACCTGTCGACCAACCTCTTTCGTTCCAAGTGCGCCTGTTGCCCGCCTTAAGGAGTCGACGTGTCCCCACGCCCACGAAAAGAGCGCCGCTGCAGTTGCCCCTTCCGTCCCGAAGGCGGGATCGTTTATAAACCGACAGGGGTTCCGATGTCCCAGGTGGAGAAGGAAGCGATTCCAATGGACGAATTTGAGGCGATCCGCCTCTGCGATGTGGAAGGGATGACTCAGGAAGAGGCCGGTCAGGAAATGGGGGTGTCCCGGGGGACGGTTCAACGGTTGGTGCAGAAAGGACGAAAACGGTTGATTCAGGCGATGATCGACCAGAAAGCGATCCTTTTGGGTCGCGACGAATAACCTAATCCAAGGGTCTCTATCGGAGGTCCTTTTCGTTTTACTATTAACTCTTAGCCAGGCTGGGTTGAGGGCCGAACCAGCGCTCACTCCCCCGAACATACCAGGCGGCCGACTGCACCTGAACGATATAGGCCAGTGCCACCACCAGGGCCGCGTCGGTCCCCGATTCCCCAAAAGCGTTGATGGCGATCGCCAGTGCGATCGACAGATTTCGCATCACCGATCCGTACACCAGAGCAATCGCATCTCCTCGTGGCAGAAAGGTGCGACCGATCAGGGTACTGATGAGGTAGTTGGCGCTGTACAGCAGGATCAGAGGAAAGAGGATCTGCAAAAGGAGCTGCGGCTGGGCCGCGATGGTCTCCGCTTTCAGAGCCAGAGCGACAAAGACAATTCCAAGGACCCCCAGGGTCGCCATCGGTGGAAATTTTGGCCCGATCTCCTTCTGAAAAAGCTCCTGTCCATACCGTCGGACAAGAAAGCGCTGGGTGACAAACCCGAGGGTCATCGGCAGGAAAACAATCAGAACGATCTGCTTCGCGACCATCCCCAGGTTTATCTGAATCTGCGCCCCCATCAGCCAGCCCACATAGAAGGGGGTGGCCAGAGACCCGAGAATTAGACCGATCACCGTCATCTTCACAGCTGCCGTCATATTGCCTTTGGCAAACCCGGTCCAGCTGATAGTCATCCCGCTGGTCGGCACCAAACCTGCCAGAAGAAGTCCCAGTGCCATAGCGGGCTGCTTATCAAAGAACCAGAATCCGACACCGTAGGCCAGAAAAGGGATCACACCAAAGTTCAACGCCTGTGTCATCCACTGCGCGCGACCATCACCCCCTCGAAAAACCTGCTTTATCTTCAAGGTGACCATCATCGGATAGACCATCAGGAAGGTCAGTGGAACAATCAGCCCCTTAAGATTGCCCGCTGGTCGCATGAGGCCGTACGCAAAACCGAATACCATAACGGTTGGAATGACGATCAGGAGGTTTTTACTGAGCCAGGAAAGTGCGCGCCACATCATTGACCTCCTTTAAATATTAAAAACCATATATACGATAAGTTAAATTGTCAATAATTTTGTTCTTATACACATTATTGACACGAGACGGATTTTCTGATTTATTGTGCATATGCACATTTTGTGCAACAAAAAAGAAAGGAGAAAACAATGCCAAATCGAGATGGAACGGGACCGCGCTGGCAGCACTTGCAGCAGGAGGCTCAGCAGGATAGAGGGCAAGGGTCCGACAGCCCTGAGGTTATAAAGGGCGGCATCGGATGTCAGCGGCAACAAAAAAAAGGCCAAGGTTTGCGTAGCCCCGGGACAAGTCAGGGAAGGGGCTGGCGACGGAATCTGAAAGCACTGTCTCCTAGACCTGGCAGAGGTGTCGATCGGGGTGAATGTCGATGATTATCGCAATAGCTGCAAAAGAGAACACGCTGGAATCTCCTGTTCATCCCAATGAGAGTGAAGCTCCCTATCTGGTCATCGCCAATACACAGACCGGCGAACTGCATGCCGTGGATAACCGGGAACAGGCGAGCCTTCCGGAAGAGGGGATGACCCGAACCCTTCGTCTATTGTGTGATCATCAGGTCGAGCGTTTTTACACCGGGCAGCTGGCACTGAATGATCGGGAAATGCTCGCTCGCAACGGGATCGTTATCGTACTTCGGACTGATGAGACAACCGTGGAGGCTGTTCTGTCGGACCTGATCCGAGAAGGGATTGTTCCCGGAAGACCGGTTACCACCGATAGGCCAACCTGCCCGACCTTTGCATCGCCTCCGGAGGGGTATCTTCGAATGGCTGTTCCGGCTGATGCAGAGCGGGCCCTTGATTCCCATCGGTCAGAGCATTTTGGCCACTGCAACGGCTGGGTGCTGATCGATCTCTTTCAGGGAGGGGTGAAGGATGTTTTTCATCTTCCGAACCCTGACCATGAATCGGGGAATTGCCTGGCAGCTGTGGACCTTCTTGCCGCCAACGCTGTTCAAGCGTTGATCGTCGATGGCATCGGCGGGAATCCCTACCGTGGTTTCCAGCAGAAAGGAATTGCCGTTTACCGGGGCAGTGGGAAGACGGTCGGAGAATCGGTTTCCATGTTCGCCGACGGAAAACTGTCCCTCTTGGGAGAAGACGCCCTTTGTGGCCACCACCATTGATGTGAAACCTGACATTCCCTCCTCAGCCTGCCCCCTTTTTTTGCGTCTAGCGAGAGGTCCAATGGTGTTTTGGCTGGGGAGGGGATAGGAAAAGATGCTCCCCTGATCAGTGGAGAGCGTCGATTTTTGTTTGGATAACGGGTGATTTGGCTGGAGTGTGCCGCATAAATATTTGAAATATCTAATAAAATTCACCGAAAAGCCTTTCCTTGGGCCTTTTTCATTGCGGCCCCAATTTTGCAATTTGATGAAATTTCTCATGTGAATCAAGGGAGGGTCCTATGAGGCCGATGAGGAATTGGATGTGTTGGCTTCTGTTGCCCCTGCTGCTTTGCTCCTGTGGGGGTGGCGGAGGAGGCGGAGGCGGTTCGGGAACGAGTGGCGGAGGGACGGCGATCGTGGATGACGAAGTCCTGCTTCCCTTGGGCGAGACGACTCCTGTCCTCTACTCGCTGAATCTTCCCACCGAATCCGAAGACTATACTTTTGATCTGACGCTTCAGGCCGGGATCACTCCCAAAGATGTCTATCTGGTAGTGACCAATCCTACGGAGTCTTCCGTTGTCGCACCACTGGTTCCCAGCCTATCTCTGTCGGAGGCTCGTGCTCTGAGTCAGGCGCAGGTGGAAGAGGCGGTGGAAGAAAACCTCCTGCTACGAGATATCCCCTGGGTTAACCAGGTCAACGAAGATCCCTGGAAATATTCACTCCGTGGACCGGAATACCTGAGCCAAAGCCGTTCCATGTCTCAGATGGCGCCCGAAATCGTCACCCTTTCTCTGGACACGGAAGGGCAGACCGGAAGCCTGACCGACGCCGATAACACTATGGTGGATGCGACCTGTCGCAAAGTGGTCACCGCCGGCTCCAAAAAACTCAATATCTGGGTTGCCGATGCCAGCTGGGGCAGTGGTTGTTCCAAAGCGGTCTGCCTGGATCAAACCATGGTCGATGCCATGGCCGACGCGTTCCTCAAGCCCGGGGCAGACAACGATATCTACGACTGGACTACCAACGTCCTCGGGACGGAGTGGGGTTCACACAGCTACGGCAATCTGATACCGGCCGACAACAACATCACCATCTTTCTTTTCGATATCGATAACGACAACAGCACCACCGGGGGCGTTGCCGGATACTTCTACGCGCGAGACAATTTCAACACCGCTTCCTATCCCGGCTCCAACGAACGATTGATGTTCGCCATCGACAGTAACTTTTATGGCATCAAGAGCGGAGCGACCTGGGAAGTGACCGATTCCTGGCCGTCCAACATGCTGGTGACTCTGGCGCACGAACTGCAGCATATGATCCATTTCTACCAGCGGGGCGTCCTTCGAGGGGCCACCTCGGCGACCTGGCTCAATGAGATGTGTTCCATGGCGGCTGAAGATCTGGTGGCGGGAAAGCTGGGTGTGAATGGCCCCCGAGGTGTGGACAGTTCCATCGGCAGTGCGGGTACCGGACCGATCTCCGACGGAGAGCTGAGCCGGGCCACCTACTACGACTACCTGACGCTGACCCAGTGGCAGAGTGGGACCGGGGAGAACAGTGTCCTCAACAGCTATGCACAGGCTTATGCCTTTGCCGCCTTCCTCAACCGGAACTATGGCGGGGCCCAATTCTTCCGGAACCTGCTGACGGTGCCTTCCAGCGTTCCCGATTCATCGACCGTCGGTGCCGTCACGGAGGCCCTGAGCATGACCGGTTATACAGGTCTGGATTTCGACGAGGTGCTACGACGCTGGGGCATCGCAACGCTCTTTTCCGATATTGCCACGACCGATGTGCCAGCCGGCTATCGGTATAATCAGGGGGCGTTCTTTCCGACCAGCCTCAACGGGATCACCTATAACCTCGGGTCGATAAATATGTACAACTATCGCTACGGCAGCTCCACCGGGCCACGGATCTTCAACGGCCTTTCGGGGAGCGGAACTCCGGGGAGTTACCCCTCTTCCAACGTTCCTGTCCTTCTGGGGACGGGGCTCACCGGAGAAAAGACGACTCAGATCACCCTGCGAAAAGGAACCCAGATCAGTGTTATCGTTCGGTAGAGACGTGGTGGGTCTGGTCCGCTTTGCGATCGCTCTCGTGGTGGTGATTCTGTTGGGCTGTACCGTGAGCCAGACTCTGGAGGGGCGGGTCAATCTTTTCGGCCCGTCTCCGACAGCTTATGTCGGCATGGACACCTTACAGGGTCGGCATGTGCGTCTCACCGGCCCTCTGGCCGACGATCTCCGGAAAAACTATCAGGGACAGCAGGTCCGGCTGGAGGTCGTCCAGACCGGACCGGAGAAAGGTCCCGGAATGCCGGCACACTATGAGGTGTGCCAGATTCTCGGACACCCCTCGCCATAAACCAT
>JANQIN010000222.1 GCA_028282145.1 Thermodesulfobacteriota bacterium
CTCCTCGTCCACAAAAAGGCGCCGCAGCGCTTTCAGGATATTCGGCTCGTCGTCGACAAACAGGATTGAGGGCAGGGGATCGCTCAAAGGCTTCCTCCTTTTGGGAAGGGGTGCCTAAAGAGGTTAAACCATACGTCGAGAGGTGGCAATTCACCATCCCGGAAAATACGCCGATACCGCCTTATGCGCTTTGAAAAATGGCGGCGGTCTGCTGATCTTATATCGGGCGCCGGAGTAGAATAAGATCAAAAGGGAGACGTACCATGACAGAATTCATCAGCCGTAGCGAAGCGATTCGCGACCCCAGCCGTTACTTCAATCACCCGCTGGATGTCTGCCATTCGGCCGCATTCAGCCATGCGGAGAAGATTAAGATCCTCCGCCGGTGGGAGTACGACGCCCGTGAAATGGAGGTCGCCGAGGAAGAGAATATGAGCGGCGGTTCCTTTGTCCACCTGGATGAGGTCCTGAAGGCTCTGCAGTGTGTCAATGCAGAGATCGACCTGGACCATGGTCCCCCCACCAAACAAGGGGGTGAGTGATCCGAATTCAGGTGTGGGAGGGACAAGGTGGCAGGGAGCCGGCCTTGTCCTTCAGATAATCGATCATCTTTCGCGTGATCTCCGGCATGGTTGCCCGCTGGGGATAGACCAGATGCACCTCGAACGGTTCTCCGAGGTAATCGGGAAGGAGCTGAACCAGACGCCCGGCCTCGATATCGGACACCACATCGAGCCACGACTTGTAGGCAATTCCCAGCCCGTCCACCGCCCATTGTCGCACCAGCGCTCCGTCGTCGACACAGAGGCGGCTTTCGACTTTCACTTCGGTGACCTTTCCTTTCCGCTCAAACGACCAGCGGTTGTTACGGTAATGCCCCAGTTCCAGAGTGATGATCTCATGGTCCCGGAGATCCTCGGGAGCCTTGGGTGCACCGTGGCGGGCAAGGTAGTCGGGGGACGCACAGAGGACACGGCGACTGCGGGCCAGGCGGCTGGCGAACAGGGAGGAGTCCCGCAGGGAGCCCAGGCGAATCGCCAGATCGACCGGCTCTGAAAAGAGATCGGCGACCCGGTCGCTGAGCAGCAGGGTCAGGTTCACCCCCGGATGGTCTTTCTGAAAATCCACAAGCCAACGACTCAGGGTATGACGCCCGAAATCCGACGGGGCCGAGATGCGCACCGTCCCCTTCATCTGCCCGGTTTCGGTGGCCAGACGGGCATGCCCCATCTCCAGCGCATCCAGCGCGGTCCGGCAGGCTTCCAGGTAGTGGGCCCCCTGTTCCGTCAGCCGCAGACTGCGGGTCGACCGGATAAAAAGCAGCACCCCCAGCTCCGACTCCAGCCGCTTGAGAGCGGCGCTGGCCGTCGCAGGTTGCAGATGCAGGTGATGGGCGGCGGCGGTAATACTGCCGGTCTCGGCCACATGGCGGAACAGCTTCAGGTCGCGCAGTCCGATCATTGTCAAAATCCTTTTGATAAAAATTCAACAACTTCCATTATTATCAAATAATCGTCAAGACTGTAAAGTGAGGTCAGAACCTAACCTTGACCGGGAGGCAACGCCGATGACCCCTTATATCGACACACTTCAGAAGCGCTACACCACCAAGATCTTCGACCCGACCCGCACTCTGAGTGCCGATGAGGTCCAGGCGATCAAAACCATCCTGCGCCTGTCGCCGTCATCCACCAACTCCCAGCCCTGGCATTTCATGATCGCCACGACCCCGGAAGGGAAAGACCGGATCGCTCAGGCGACGGAGGGTTTTTATCAGTTCAACGAAGCCAAGGTGAAAAACGCTTCGGCGGTGGTGGTTCTCTGCACCCGCACCGACATCGACAAGGCGTACACCGATATGATTACAACGCAGGAGGAAAAGGACGGCCGCTATCCCAACGACGAGGTGAAGGAGACGGTCCGGGGCGGCCGGGAGTTCTTTGCCAACTTGCACCGGGACCAGATCAAGGACGCGCCCCATTGGATGGAGAAGCAGACCTTTATCGCCCTGGGTAACCTGCTGGTCGGCGTCGCCCACCTGGGGCTTCACGCCTGCCCCATGGAAGGGTTCGACTATGAGGTGATGAGCGAAACCCTCGGCCTGAAGGCGAAGGGGCTGGCGCCCACAGTGATCGTCTCCCTCGGCATCAGTGCCGAAAACGACTTTAACGCCGGCGCACCCAAATCCCGCTTGCCGGAAGAGGTGCTGTTCACCGAACTCTGAAAGGCCGGAACGATGAGTGCTGAATACGGATGGAACCATTTCACGAAACATGAGGCCGGCAGGGTCGACGAAGCCGATTTCATCGACAAGGTCGACCGGATGCCCTGCGGTCGCACCCTGCGCACGACGCTGAAGCAGATCTCTCTGGACGATATGCGTCAGGCACTGGCCCTGGTCAGCCGACGGAAGCGTTTCGTCTACAACTGCCACGCCAATGTGCTGCGGGTCTCCAGGCATCGATAAGACCGGATTCCCGTCTTTTCCAAAAACAGAACGTTGGCCGGAGTTCCCCGAAGCCCGACAGACGCATTGCGGACACGGGTGCCATTCTACCGGAAACGCCAACAGGGCGACCGTCCTGATATCGTCTGATCAGCGAAGCGTCTCATCGATGGTGTAGGGAAGGATCGAATCCGAGTTATAACGTGGGAAAAAGTCGATGCACCGGTGGTTGAGCTGGGACAGCAGCAGCGCTTTGGCATGTTTGTGCATCACAAACAGCAGGTTTTTCTCCCGATGCGCCTGCCGCCAACGGGTATAGGTGCTTTCCAAACGGGCCGCCGCTTCGATCGGTGTTTCGTTCACGCCCGGTATCGGTACGGTCGCCGGGTTTTCAAGCCAGTGTGCATACTCGGTTCGGGCATGCAGCTCGTCAATCGATCGGCCTTCCCAATCGCCGTGATCCAGCTCCTGCAGCCCGGCATCGAGATTCACTTCCAGCCCCAGATAGTCGGCATAGATCTCAGCGGTCTGTTGCGCTCGCAGCAAATCGCTGGCGACGATCAGCTCGATGTTTAAACCATCGAGGTTTGACCGATTCTCTTTCGCCTGCCGCACCCCATAATCGCTTAACGGGATATCGGTTTTGCCTTGCAGTCTGTGCTGCCGGTTGTATTCGGTCAGACAGTGCCGTATCAGATAGTTGCCACGGGTCATCACGCGCTCTCATTTGCCTGGAGGGCTCCAAACAACCTGACCTCTGAGCGGCTAATCCGGTCGTTCGTCGGCCTCTGTCCGTGCAAAACGGTCTTCGGTTATGTCGGTTTGGGCGGTGTTTCACAGACGCCAGGAAGAAATCCGGCCTGCAACGATTCCATATAGGCGTGCTCGGCAAAGCCTGCCCCGGCCTCGGCGTAAAAGTTATGCGCCGCATGGGCACCGGCTTTCAGCAATTCCTGCCGCTGATCTTCGTACATGGCAATCGCCGTGATGCCGCCGGTAAAACCGGCTTTCTTCAACTGGTCCAAGGCAAACAGGTTCGCTTGATGCTTATGCATCGCCAGCAGCACCAGCTCCAGTTGATCGAAATCACCCCGCATCTTGAGCATCTCCCAGAAATCCGGATCGGATGCGTCGCCCAGGATGGCGGTTCGCCCTTCTTGCCGATGGTCTTCGACCGCCTTTTCGCTGAAATCGATACCGACCACATTGGCGTCGCACCGTTCATTCATCAGATCGTAGGCCCCGGTACCGATCCGTCCCATACCGATAATGGCGACATTGGCCATCAGCGGTTGTGACAGATCGTCCGGGTGCAGCCCTTTGCGTTCAAAGCGGGCCAGCAGCAGATGGAATCGCTGATAGATCTTATGGCCCGCCGTATTGAGCGGTGCCGCCAGCACAAAGGAAAGAGACAGCGCCAATGCGATGATGATCAACCAGTCCACCGCCAGCCAACCGTTGGCGACAGCCACCGCACCGACGATCAAACCGAATTCACTGTAGTTGGACAAGGTCAGCGCACTGAGCAGCGAGGAGCGGGCGCGGAGTCGGAAGTGGCACAAAAACAGGAAGAACATGGCCGTCTTCAGCGGGATAAACAACACCATCATGCCTGCCAGCAACAACGCGTCCCAGGTGGGTGTCGCCGCCAGGCCGATGCTGAGAAAGAAACCGACCAGGAACACTTCTTTGAAGCCGAGCAGGTTTTTGGCCAATTCTTTTGATTTGGGGTGATTGGCCACCAGCATACCGATCAGCAGTGCGCCGAGATCGGCTTTCATCGCCACCGCTTCAAAACTGGCCGAACCGACCACCAGCGCCAGGAAGAAGCCGTAGAGGGTCACCAGCTCGCCATGGTCGCAACGATCCATAATCCGGTTCAACCAGGGGCGGATCAGGAACAGACCGGCGAGCACCAGGATCGCCCACGGGGAAGGAAACTTGCCGCTCGAAGCGGTGAGGAACACCACCGCCAGCACATCCTGCATGACCAGGATACCGATCGACAGGGTCCCGTGCCCGGCCGACATCTCTCCCTTGGCCTCCAGCACCTTGACCGCAAACACGGTGCTGGAAAAACTGAGGGCAAAGGCCACCAGCAACATGCCGGCCAGATCGAGTTCGGTAAACAGGCCGATACCCAGCCAGGCGCCGAACTTGAGTAAACCCAGCAGCACGGCCATGGTCACCAGCATATGGCCGCTGGTGCCGAGCCAGATGACCGGCTTGAGCAGGCTTTTCACCTTCAGCTTGAGGCCGATGGTAAACAGCAACAAGGTCACCCCCAGGTCGGCGACCAACTGCAGCGTTTCGCCACCTTCCACACCGAGGAGATTCAGGACAAATCCGGCCAGCAAAAACCCGACCAACGGCGGCAAGCCCAGCAAACGGATACTGAAACCGCCGACAAAGGCGATGGTTATCCACAATGGGTCCATGGATGCGTACTCCAACAAAATGAGGTCGGATTCCATTCACCGTTACTCTTTGCCACGACCCCAGGTGCTGAAGAGTTTGTTGATTCAGGTGACTCCTGTTATTCGCGTTCTAAGCCAACCATCATTTCAAAAAATCCGTCTTTAGACCACAAAAACAGGTCACCTCACGAAAGAGAAACAGGACCCCACAGTGAAAAAATGGATACGATTGCGATCAGGCACCATAAATTCTGTCACCCGGAAGGTGATGAAATTGATACCATAGGCCGACGTATTTCATCCCATGCCTACGGAACGGAAAGACACTGCAATGGCCGAATCCCTCTCCCCGCAACAAGCGCGCAAGCTGGTGCTGCTGTCACAGAGGCTGCCGGCGACCAGAAAGAACGGTCGTGCCATCGCGGCCACACTATCGGCGGTGGAGCATCTCGGCTACATCCAGATCGATACCATCTCCGTGATTCAACGTGCGCATCACCATACGTTATGGAACCGCAATCCGCGTTACACCGAGTCCCATCTCGATCGACTGCTGGCGGATAAACAGATTTTTGAATACTGGTCCCATGCCGCCGCTTATCTGCCGATGCGCGACTACCGCTACACCCTGTTACGCAAACAGGCCATCGCCAACGGCGAGCAGAATCACTGGTATGAACGCGATCAAGGGCTGATGACATCGGTGCTGGCGCGCATTGCCGCGGAAGGGCCTCTGATGGCCAAAGATTTTGAGCACAACGGCAAGGTGCCTGGAGAATGGCGGAGGAAGCCGGCCAAGCGGGCGTTGGAGTCTCTGTTTATGCAGGGCGAGCTGATGACCCCTTACCGGGTGAACTTCCACAAAGTGTACGATCTGACCGAACGGGTTTTGCCGCCGGGCATCGACACCCGCCTGCCCACACCGGAGGAACAGGCCCGTTTTCTGATTACCCGTTACCTGCAGGCCAATGGGCTGGGGCAAGCGGCCGAAATCGCCTACTTACTGAAAGACACCAAAACTCTGGTTGCGGCAACCTTGCAGGAGATGTTGTCGAATGGAGAGGTTCACCAGGTCAGCACCGGCGGCCATCGCTATTACGCACTACCGGCATCGCTTGAGCTGCTGAATCAACCGTTGACGCGGAGCCGGCTCAAAATACTGTCGCCGTTCGACAACCTGCTCATTCAACGCAAGCGGATGCAGAAGCTGTTTGGCTTCGACTATCTGATCGAATGCTACCTCCCTGCGGCCAAACGCCGGTACGGTTATTTTTCCCTGCCGATTTTATGGGACGGCAAACTGGTGGCACGGATGGACTGTAAGGCCGAACGTAAAGCCGCAACGTTGACGATTCATCATCTGGCGCTGGAACCGCACCTGACCAAAATCGACACCTTTGCCCAGGCGTTCAGCAAAGAGCTGGCTCTTTTTCTGCGGTTTCACCAGTGCCGTCAGATCCACTTAGCCCGAACCACACCGGCCAAGGTTAAACCGGTGCTGGAGGCGGCTATCCAAGGGTTAACGGGATAAAAAAAACGGAAACCTGTTGCGTAACGGGTGTGGAAGGGAAGGGCTCAAAGAGCCCTGTTCACCTTCGGCGTCCTGCACGACGAGCGGGAAGCCTTTTGGCGCAAAACCATCATCCTGGTGACTCACAGCAACGAGATCGCTGGCAGAGTGGGATCTTGTGAGAGTCCGACGGATGGATTGAAAACAACAGCGTTGATCGCGCCGTTTAACCCTTCCCCCCAGAGGTCGTCCTTTTCAAACGCCCCTGTCTTTTGGGAACCTTTCATCTGCTGTTGTGTTATAAAGACCGGAGATTTTGGAGGGAACCCCAGGCCTCCTTTCCCGGTTTTCCTTTTTGGAGGATGAATGTGATGCCTTGGCCCCGTTTTCAACGTTTCTTCGTTCTCTGCTCGCTGATTATTCTTATCCAGGCCTCTCTGGCCTCGGCAAACCTGATAGAGGAACTCCGTCCGCTGTATGAAGCGGGAGAGTTCGAGACCATCCATCAAAAATGTCTTCCTCTGGCCAAAGAAGGGAACCCGGAAGCACAGTTGATTGTCGGTTTCATGTATCGAATGGGGCAAGGGGTTCCTCAGGACCATAAAGAAGCCGCCCATTGGCTTCAAAAGGCTGCTGATCAGGGAGACCCTCAGGCCCAAACTCAACTCGGATTGCTTTTGATGGAAGGTCTTGGTGTTCGCCAAAATCTCAAAAAAGCTGTACGCCTGTTTCAACGGGCCGCAGAAAAAGGGGAACCGATGGCCCAGTTTAACCTTGGTGCCGCCTATCACAGCGGGCAAGGGGTGCAACAGGATTACTCTTTAGCTGCCGAATGGTATCTGAAAGCCGCAGAACAGGGCGAACCCAACGCACAGGTCAATCTGGGCTTCATGTATCACAATGGCGAAGGTGTCTCTGTCGATCTGAAAGCTGCGGCCGACTGGTACCGCAAAGCCGCAACCTTCGGCGACCCGTTTGCACAGTACAAATTGGCAAGTATGTACCTGGATGGGGAAGGGGTCGACAAAGATCCGAATAAAGCTGCCGAATGGTACCTGAAAGCGGCAGAACAGGGCGACGCCGATGCTCAACACCAAATCGGTTACATGTTCAAGTATGGCCAAGGGGTCCCGAAGGACTTGAAGACCGCAGCCTCTTGGTTTGAAAAAGCCGCAGAACAGGGCCTCCCCATCTCCCAATGGTTCCTCGGGAATCTGTACTATTTCGGAAAGGGAGTGGAGCAAAACGATCAACTGGCCGTAGAGTGGTACCTGAAATCAGCGGAGCAAGGATACGCCTCTGCCCAGAACGATCTTGGGCAGATGTACCAGAACGGCTTCGGGATTGAACAAAGTTACCGAAAGGCGGTCCGTTGGTATCGCCTGGCGGCGGATCAGGGAAATGCAGGGGCTCAGGTGAATCTCGGATATATGTATCGAATGGGAAAAGGTTTTGTCGGGGACCCCGCACTCGCCATGAAATACTTCCGACTAGCCGCCGAACAGGGGAATGCCGAAGGACAAAACGCGTTGGGTGAGATGTATCTGGATGGCCGAGGCGCGGCGAAAAACTATAAGAAAGCGAAACATTTTTTTCAGCTTGCGGCTGACCAGAACGATGCCAGATCCCAATATAACCTGGGCCAGATGTATGCGGAGGGTTTGGGTGTCGTCAAGGACCAGAAGACCGCTTTTTTGTGGATGAAACGCGCCGCCGACCAGGAGAGCTCCTCCGGTTTTTTCGGACTGGGCTACTTCTACCAGACCGGATGCGGTGTCGAAATCGACTACGGAATGGCTGAGCACTGGTATCTGAAAGCGGCCAGGAAAGGCAGTACAGCGGCGCAGTTTAATCTTGGGGTGTTGCATTTCAACGGTCAGCTAAAAAAACCGAACAATGAGGCTTTGGCTTACGGCTGGTGGAAGATTGCCGCTGACAGTGGGCATATTCAGGCGGATTTCCGCATCCGGATGCTCGACCGAAAGTGGGCCCCGGCCCAGGTTGAAGCCGGTCGAAAGATGGCCAGAAAACTGAAAACACAATAAAGGAAACAATCCGGGGGAAATCGATAGATTGTTCTTGAACTCCCGGGAAAGAGGCGATAGTCTACGCTGCATATCATGTGAAATTTTTTATGCTCCCGCCCACTGAGGGGATTTCCATTTAAACCCGTCCTCTATATCGATTTGATCCGGTCACGATCGTTGCCGGGGAGAAGTTCATTGTTCCCGGAGAGACGAAGACCGGTCTGAACGTACCGAAAGAACACCATCGAATAGCGCCTTTGACGCTCGGATACACGAGTCATGAGTGACATTGAACGACACAAAAACTCTGGGGGAATTATGAAAAAAGTTTTGATCGGTGTGCTGGTCGTCCTGGTGGCGGTGGTCGTTGCGGCCCCGTATGTCAACGGCTACCTGATGGAGAAGATCCTGGTCAGCCAGGTGGAAAAATACAATCAGGAGTATTCGGCCCAGGCCCTCGGAATGAAGCTGGAGATTTCCAGGTACGACCGTGGGTTCGGTACCTCCGAAATCGAATGGAGGGTTCTGCTGCCGGAGATGGCGCCGTTCAACACGCTGGAGCCGATCGTGCTGACGGAATCGGCCAAACACGGTTATCTGGTTGTGACCTCCCAAACCAGTCTGGAACAGAACAGCTGGTACGCCGACTTTGTCCGGGAAAAACTTAACGGGAAAAACCCACTGAAAATCTCCAACACGTACAGCCTGCTGGGGACGATCACCTCCACTGTTCTGGTGGATAAGTTTGAAGTAACCGACGGCACGGATACTCTCGTCGTCAGCCCCGGAGAACTGATCATTCAGGTCACACCGTCCTCCCAAACTTTTGCCAGTTCCGGCAGTTTTGAAGGCTTTTCCGTTCCCGGCGAGTTGAAGATTGCCGGGATTAATCTGTCCTATGACGGGAAAAGAATCTCCTCGATGATCATGGACGGTGAATCCACCGTCACCATCAAGGAAGCCGAGATCAACGCCGATGGACAACAGGTAAAATGTGCCAACCTGCAAGGACAATCTTTCGTTGATTTCGACAAGGACACCAACACCCTTTCCCTCTCCACCCGATACAGCGTTGATCAGCTTGTTACCGCAGAAAAGACGATCGATGATCTCCGCGTCACCATCGGCCTCAATCATCTGGACGCCGAAGGATTTGAAAACTTCCAGAAAGTCTATCTGAACACCGTGATGGACGTTATGAAATCGATGCCGCAGGCAGAGAAAGACCCGGAACAGTTTCAAGCAATGATGGATCAGAAGATGGCTCTTGCCGGGATGCAGATGATGACCGAGGTTGAGAAGCTGCTCAAAAAGGATCTGCAGTTTGAAATCTCCGGCCTGCACCTGAAACTGCCGGAAGGAGAGATCGACGGCGATTTCCAGATCGGGCTGAAAAAGGATATGTCCCTGGCCGGCTTTATCGGGCTTGCCCAGCAGCTGTCCGAGGTCACCAACGTCTTCTCGCTGCAATCCAGCTGTTCCCTGCCGGACGGCCTGGTCAACGAGCAGGAGAAACTGCTGGTGCCCATGCTGCCGGGGATGCAAAGCGGCCTGTTTCAGCAGGACGGTGAAAGGCTGGTCCACAGTGCCGAAATCAAGGACAACAAGCTCTACCTGAACGGAAACGAATTCCCGCTGAATTTCTAAATACGGAGACGGTTCGCCCCAAATCAAACGGGTTCTGCAGCGGCAGAGCCCGTTTTTCTTCATGACGCATATCTCTTCTCCTTCTTTTGAAATCCTCGCAATTCGGTTTTGGAATCATTCCTCACACACCCTGAATATTCCTTGGGAACAATATTGAACCTCTTGAAATTATTAAAAAAGGGGCTAAGCTATTTAATCCCATCCGGCTCTAAGGCCATTTTATTCACATTGCTCCAAAGGAGAAAAAACATGAAAAAGATCGCATCTGTTGCCCTGATTGCAGTGATGGCTCTGTCCCTGGCCGCTTGCGCCCAAAGCGGCTCCAAGCAAATCAAAGTGAAGTGTCCTGCCTGCGGTTATGAGTTCCTGGCTCCGGCCGACAACTAAGGTCTGAGGCATGACGACCAAAAAGGGGTCTCTACCGAGACCCCTTTTTTTATGGCACATCGCGTCTCAGCCCGATGAGCTTATTTAGAGGCTCACCTTTCATAGCGGCGGTAGGGTCCTTCCAGGTCCTGATGGGGCTGTAACGGATGATCCCATGGGCGACGCCCCTTGGCGATCCTGTCGATCTCCGACCGCCCGAGACCGATATCCTTCAGCAGACGATCGTCCATTTCCCGAAGATGATCCATCTGACGATTGAACTCCCGACGTTGCCGCCAGGATTCACGCCAACCTTGCAACGTTCTGAGGATGATCCGAAATAATCCTGAAGCCCGTTGCACCCAATCCCTTCGTTGACCTTGGCATCCCTCCATGACTCCCTCCTTGCGGGTTGAACCGATTCCCCGAAAGAATGGGCGAAAACACTTGATCAATCAAACGAATTGATTTTATGATTCTTATCAATTAATCAAATATCAGATCGAGGTCGTATGCAAACCAACTTACCCATCGAATTGCTCCGAACCTTTCTCGCCATTGCCGAAGGGGGAAGCTTCAGCCTGGCAGGGGAACAGGTGCATCGTTCTCAGTCGGCTGTCAGTATGCAGATGAAACGCTTGGAAGAGCTGGTTGGGAAACCCCTGCTGACCCGCGACCGGCAATCTCGCCAGCCTGCAAAGCTGACGTCCGAAGGATTGATGCTGGCCGGGTACGCCCGGCGTATTCTCAAGCTCAATGAAGAGGCGATAGCGACCCTGCAGAAGCCCGAGATCACCGGTTGGGTTCGCATCGGCCTGCCGGACGATTACGCCAACCGTTTTCTGCCGGAGATTCTGGCAGGGTTTTCCCGAACCCATCCGCTGGTTCAGGTCGAAGTTCGTTGCGAACCGAGCAGCCAGTTGAAACCTCTGATCCGGCGTGGCGAGCTGGACCTGGCAATCACCACCAGTATCGATCCCATGGGAGAAAATGCGTTGGTCCTGCGACGTGACCCGGCCGTGTGGGTGACGTCCAATCAGCACCTGACTCACGAGGAACGCCCGCTGCCCCTGGCCCTTTTCCCGAGAGATTGTTTCTTCCGCACCTGGGCACTGCAGGCCCTGGACCAGGCCGGAATCGATTATCGCATCGCCTACACCAGTCCCAGCATTATGGGACTTCAGGCCGCCGCTTCTGCCGGATTGGCGGTGACGGTGATCAGCCAGTGCATTGTCCCTGACGGATTGCGTCAGCTCACGCCAAAGGAAGGCTTTCCGCCACTGCCCTATGCCTCTTTTGTGCTGCACCGGTCCCCTCAGGATCAGAATCCGGCGGTGGAATCCCTGGCAGATCATATTGTGCAGACCTTCGACCTGTGTGCCCGACCGCTGGAAACCGCCGTTGCCGGATGACGGATATGGCTCTTAACGCAAAGGGGCCTCCGTAGAGGCCCCTTTTTCCCGAGAGTGTTTGAATTCGACCCTAACAGATATCGGATATCGCCGCTTCCGGTGCATTGGTTCTGACCGAGGCGATGCCGTTTTCCATCGCCCCCCTGGACGAATAGTATTCGCTGCGACCGATCTCCTGGCCGTTGATCGCCTTCAGTATGAAATAAGGTTCTCCCTTGGAATTTTCCCGAACTTCAAAGGCATCTTCCCGGCCGGCGTTATTCCGGACCGACTCAATCCCGTTCTCGGCACTGACTCTTTGTTTGTAGAGCTCACTGGTCAGAATAATCTGGCCGTTAACCGCCTTCAGGTTGAACATATATTGCCCGTCTTTTGCCTTCTTGATCTCAAATTTCCCTGCCATAATGTCCTCCCTGGCTATCAAACCTGTGAAAAATTCGACTTGCCATGGCAAGAATAGAATTAATACTAAATTAGTCAACTTTCCAGATCCATTTTTTTCGTCTCCACAACGTCCGGCTCTTCGAGCTCATTCAATTCTCGCGATTCCGGGGTAAAATCCAAACCATGCAGACACTTTCCCCTCTTCGGATTTTTCTTGCTTTCTTGAAACTGGGCCTCACCTCTTTTGGTGGCCCGGTCGCCCATCTCGGTTTTTTCCGAGAGGAATTTGTCACCCGACGTCGCCTGATCCAAGAAGAGGCCTATGCCAACCTGGTAGCGCTGTGCCAGTTTCTTCCCGGACCCGCCAGCAGTCAGGTGGGGATCGGCCTCGGGCTCTCCTTCGGAGGGCTTCCGGGTGCCCTCGCCGCCTGGTGCGGTTTTACCCTGCCGTCGGCCGTTGCATTGATCCTGTTCGCCTACGGTGTCACCCTGCTGGATCCAAATGTGGTGCAAACCGGCTGGCTCCACGGACTCAAAGTGGTGGCGGTCGCCGTGGTGGCGCAGGCAATCTGGGGGATGGCCAAGAATCTCTGTCCGGATCGGCCTCGGGGAACCGTAGCGGTTCTGGCGGCCATTCTCACGTTGAGTTTTCCAGGGGTCGGCGGACAAATCGCCGCAATTCTCCTTGGTGCCTGCTTGGGACTGTTGTTCCTTCACCACGAAACAACCGGGGATACGACGTCGGCGCTGCCTTTGCCCGGGAAACGGACGGCACTCTTCAGCCTCGGATTCTTTATCCTGCTGTTGGGGGCTCTTCCGTTCTTTGCGGCTCAGGGGTCCCACATGCTTGTCTTGATCGACAGCTTTTACCGGTCCGGCTCCCTGGTCTTTGGTGGCGGGCATGTCGTGCTGCCGCTGCTGCAAGCCGAGGTGGTCACACCGGGCTGGATTGACCGGGACCTCTTCCTCGCCGGCTATGGTGCCGCTCAGGCCGTTCCCGGACCTCTCTTTACCTTTTCCGCCTACCTCGGAGCTGCCCAGTCTCTTTCACCCAACGGCTGGACCGGTGGCCTGATCTGTCTGTTGGCCATCTTTTTACCGTCTTTCCTGCTGGTGATCGGAATTCTGCCCTTCTGGCACCAGCTACAGTCCAACCACCGGATTCGAAAGGCCCTGGTCGGAACCAACGCCGCCGTTGTCGGCCTGCTGATCGCTGCCTTTTACGATCCGGTCTGGAGTCGAGGTGTGCTTTCGGTGGGAGACTTCGGTCTGGCGCTGGGCGCCTTTGGAATGCTGCAACTCTGGAAGTGGCCACCCTGGCTGGTGATCGGAATCACCGGGACCGGAGGAGCACTGCTGGGATGGATGGCAGGCTAGGGACCGTTAAAGGCGCTCCCCGACCATCATGCCGTTGCGGCCCGTCTGCTTCGCCCGGCAAAGCGCCTTTATCCAGGCTGTCCCTGTCAACTCAGGTATACTTGTTGTCAGCGACACACTTCCGCATCCACACCGCACTTGCCTTTCCATGCCATGCGTGAGTCTCAGAAAGCCGCGATGCCCTGTCTTTCATCGATTCCCATACGGAGGGAGCCATGAAGAACATTGCCCTGCTTTCCCTGTTGCTTCTCTTCCTGACAGTGGAGTCCTCACTCTCCATGCCGCTGAACGGAGGGTTTGAAACCGGCAATTTGAACGGTTGGACCACCCTGGGGGATACCGTCACGCGAACAGCCGCCTTCGGGACAGGCCCGACGGAAGGCATCTACCAGGCCCATCTGACCACGTTGAGTCGCCGGATCACCGATCCGGAGCTTGAAACCTTCTTTGGACTACCCCCGAGGACTATCGACAACATTGTCAGCAGCACCTTTTCCGGCAAGGCCGCCCCTCGCGGATCGGCGATCAAACAGACCTTTGCCATCACGGAGAGCAGTATTCTTTCGTTCGATTTCAACTTTCTGACCGATGAAATCCGCCCGTCACCTCGATTCAACGACTCGGCCTTCGTTGTCCTCAATAATCAGGCGTTTCTGCTCGCCGACACCTTTTCACCGTTTCTGACAGGAACAACGGCACCTTTTCCGGAAACCGGTTACTCTGCCTTTACCTTGAACCTTCCGACCCCCGGGAGCTACACCCTGGGGTTCGGCGTTGTGGATGTGGG
>JANQIN010000100.1 GCA_028282145.1 Thermodesulfobacteriota bacterium
CGATCTCCGACTCGGGCAGGGTAAAGACGTCGCCGTACTCGTTGTTGAATTTGATCGCAATATCCCGTGTGACCTCGACATGTTGCTTCTGGTCCTTGCCGACAGGGACCTTTTCGCTCTGGAAGAGCAAAATGTCGGCAGCCATCAGGACCGGGTAGGCAAAGAGACCGTGGTTGGCAGCAATACCGCGGGCGGTCTTATCCTTGAAGCTGTGGCAGCGTTCCAGCAGTCCCATGGGGGTGAAATTGGACAGAACCCAGGTCAGCTCCTGCACTTCGGGTACGTCGGACTGGACCCAGAAGGTCGACTTCTCCGGATCCATGCCCAGGGCCAGGAAGTTGGCGGCAGCTTCCAGGGTGCCGGTGGCCAGGGCTTTCCCGTCGCTGAGAGAGGTCTGGGCATGGTAATTGGCAATAAAGCAGAACAGCTCCTCGTCCTGTTGATAATGGATCATCTTCTCCATCATGCCGAAATAGTTGCCCAGATGGAGCGAGCCCGAAGGTTGGATGCCGGAAAGAACGCGCATGATTTGTCCTCGTTTTCAAAAGAAATAAAAAAGCCGCGGGCAGTTCGTCCGCGGCGTTCGTGTTCGTCTGTCTGCCGCGGTAATAACCGCGCCAGCACAAAGGGGCGCGGACCTCAGTTCGGCCAGCGCCACCAGAAACGATCAATCTGGATCAATGTCATCGCCATGGCGTTAAGGTAGCAAGCCTGAAACAGTGCGTCAACCGACAGCTGGGGGGCCGATTTCGCCGCCACAGGCGCATTTTTCACCGGCATGCTTGTTCAGGTGTTTGCCATCACACTGGGTACAGTAGGCGCAGTTGATCACCAGGGTGCCACCACAGTTGCAGGGCTGCCCTGCCTGATGGATAGTGCCGGTCGATTTACACTCGGGACAGATGGCGTCAAAATCCTCCCAGTTGGGGGTGTGATCGGTACGTTCAACATGTCGAAAAAGTCGAAAGGACATCGATCTCTCCTTGGATGGTCGTTTAAGAACCGGTGAACAGTAACATGCTGAGAAACCAGGTCAAGCCCTCTTTCTTGGGACGATAGCGGACAATCTTTTTGACAGGGCTACCTGAAGCTGATACACAAGGATGAGCAAACATTAATTGCTAACCGATTCCTGCACCATGGGTTCTCGCTTTACGCCTGCTGACACCCCGTTTCTTCTCAAGGAGGGAAGAATGAGTCAACGTATCGAGATCGTTTGCCCCAGTTGTGGTTTCAAAGGTTACGCTCCCCCCGAAAAAATCCCTGCCCGTTCGGTCAAGCTCAACTGTAACCAGTGTAAAAATGAGTTCCAATTTGATGGTAAAGCGGCACATGAGCTGATGAAGGCGATGGAACCTCCCCCTGAACCGACCGTGGCCTCTGCGGTTGCAAAGCCTTCGGTCACAGAGGCCGAATCCTTGATTCCGGATTCCCCCACGTCCGGCACGACCGTGCCTTCCCAGGAGAGAATGTCGGCTTTCTGGGCCCTGATGAATGAGGGCTGGCAGATCTTCAAAGATCGTTTTTTGAGACTCCTGGGGCTTTGGGTTATGCTGCTGATCCCTATCGCTTTTGTGGGAGTCTTTTCGGCAGTGCTGATCCCGGGTTTTCAGGATTCGGTCATCGTTGTAGCCCTTTTCATTCTTATTGTGGCCACAATACTGACCATTGTCTTTGGATGGGGACTCTCAGCGACCATGGTGTTGATCGTTGACGGGGACCTCTCTTTTGCAGAGGCGGTGAAAAAGGGATGGGAGTTGGTTTGGTCCTACCTCTGGTTCTATTCCGTCTACGGGTTCATCGTCTTTGGATGTACGATGCTCTTCGGCATTCCAGGTATCATCGCTGCGATTGTTTTTGTCCCGGCTCCCTATCTGCTTGTGGTTGAGGGAGAGCGTGGCATGGGAGCCTTGCACAAGAGTGCTGCCTATGTGGATGGATTTGGGCTTTCGGTCTTCTGGAAGATGATCTGTCTCTTCCTCGTGGGGATTCTGGTGGGGCTTGTCGCCATGATCCCGATTCTGGGAATATTCATCCAGCTTGTTTGGACCATGTTCTGCTTCATCTTCTACTATGTCATCTATCAGGACCTTCAAAGGATTAAAGGCAGTGTTGTGGCCGGCAATTCCGCCAAGGTTTATCTCTGGATGGCCCTCGGCGGCTATGCTCTGATGATCCTGGTCGGTATTTTTAGTGGATTCGGTTAAAAATCCCATTGCGGAATAAACGACAAAAGGCCGCTTGGAAAAGCGGCCTTTTGTCGCTCCGGATCTTTAACGCAAATGCTATTTCTGCTGGCCTGCCATCAGGCTGGCCATCTGCAGCAGTTGCTGCATATCGATTCCGGCCTCCTTGACCAGACCAAGGAAGATAGGCAGCAGTTGCCCGAGAAAGCCCGGTTCTTTGGCCAGGTCTTTTCCCAGTTCGGGGAGAGCGGCCAGAACAAACGCTTTTTTCTCCTCGGTTTCCAGAGCCAGAACGGCCTCTTTCAATTCCTCTACAGTCATTCCTTATTTCTCCTGCTGTTTCGATTTACGTCGACGGGGCAAGGGTTTGTCGAATGCCACCCTGTAAACGTCGTCGTAGTTCTTAGCGAAATGAACATCCAGCCCTTCTTTCAGATGGTCCGGCAGTTCGTCAAAGTCTTTGCGGTTGGCTTCCGGGAAGATCAGGGTTGTCAGTCCCGTGCGGCGGGCAGCAATCGCCTTTTCCTTGACACCGCCGATAGGAAGCACCACACCGGTCAAGGAGATCTCCCCGGTCATCCCCAGTTTGTCGATCACAGACTGGCCGGTCATCATGGAGATCAGCGCGGTGATAATCGTTACCCCGGCCGAAGGTCCATCTTTCGGAGTGGCTCCGGCAGGAACGTGCAGGTGGACAAAATGGGAATCGAAATAGTTGCTGTCAGCACCGTATTTGTTCAAATGAGCCATGACATAGGAATAGGCGATTTCCGAACTTTCCACCATGACTTTGCCCAGTTGCCCGGTCTGTTTGAATCCCTTGCCCTTAGAGGGCATTGCCGTGGCCTCGATTTGCAGGGTCGCACCACCCATGCTGGTCCAGGCCAGACCGGTCACGATACCCGGTGCCGGTTTGAAGACTTCGTCGGCGGTAAACATGGGGTTCCCCAGATAATCTTTCAGATCGGCTTTGGCAATGGACAGGACCTCCAGCTCCTCGCTGGAAAATTTCATCGCTGCTTTCCGCATGATCTGCTTGATCCGGTTCTCCAGCCCGCGAACGCCGGCCTCTCGAGCGTAGCCGTCGATAATCATCTCCAATGTGTTTTTGGGAATACGGACCTGCCCCTTTTTCAAACCATGCGCGTCCAGTTGCTTGGGGATCAGGTAACGTTTGGCGATCTCCACCTTCTCGCGCAAGATATAGCCGGACAGGCGGATCACCTCCATCCGATCCAGTAAGGGGCCGGGGATGGTATCGAGTTGGTTGGCGGTGCAGATAAAGAGAACGTTGGACAGATCGAAAGGGACATCGAGATAGTGGTCTCGAAAGGTCCCGTTCTGTTCCGGGTCCAGTACCTCAAGCAGCGCCGAAGCCGGATCTCCCTGGAAGCTTGCGCCGATCTTGTCAATCTCGTCCAGCATCAGCACGGGATTGCTGGTGCCGGCGCTTTTCATCGCCTGGATGAATTTCCCCGGCATAGCACCGATATAGGTGCGGCGGTGCCCTTTGATCTCTGCCTCATCCCGCATCCCACCTAAGGAGAAACGGAAAAACGACCGGCCAAGGGCATCAGCGATCGAATGGCCGATACTGGTTTTACCGACTCCGGGGGGGCCTACCAGGCAGATGATCGAACCGGAGATATCACCCTTCATTTTGCCGACAGCGATAAACTCGAGAATCCGGTCCTTGACGTCCTCCAGCCCATAATGGTCGCGGTCAAGAATCCGACGGCTTCGTTCGATACGGAAACTGTCCTTGCTGTACTTTCCCCAGGGCAGGATCGTCAACCAGTCAAGGTAGTTACGGCTGACCGTGTATTCAGCGCTGGACGGTTCGATCAGTTGCAGCTTGTCGATCTCCTCATCGACCGCTTTCTGGGCTTCTTCGTTCAACGTCAGCTTTTTCAGGCGCTTCTGAAACTTCTCAATCTCGGCGGTCTTGCCCTCTTTTTCCAAGCCGAGTTCCTGTTTGATCGCCTTCAGCTGCTCCCGCAGGAAAAATTCCCGCTGCTGTTTGGAGATTTTCTCTTCAATCTGCTTGGTGATCTTGGTCTGAAGGCGAGAAACCTCCAGCTCCTTTTTCAGCAGGACCAGGACCTTGTCGATCCGGCGTCGGACATCAAAGGTCTCCAAAATGTCCTGCAACACATCACCGTCAGCACTGGTCAGGTTGGCAGCAAAATCGGCTAAGCGACCCGGATCGTCCAGACTGGACCGGTTGAGGAACATTTTGATCTCTTCCGAATAGAGCGGGTTGATCTGGACCAGCTCCTTCAGAGTCGAGATGATTGCCATGGAGAAAGCCCGCAGCTCCTCATTGTCCGAGTACTCGGGGGCAAAATGATAATGAACGCTGGCAAACATGCCTTCGGGCGTCTCGTAAATATCCTTAACCGAGAAACGTTCCTGGGCATTGACAACCACGTGAGCACTGTCTTCATCCGCATGAATGATCTTCAGGATGCTGGCGGCAACACCGACATGATGAAGGTTTCCGGGAGAATCGTCCTCGTCCGGATCCAGGGCCATAATAAGCCCGAGAGCTTTGGCCGGAGTCTCCGCCGCTTTTTGTACGGCTGCGACTTTATCTTCACCCTGAACCGCCAGAGGAATGATAATCCCGGGAAAGGCAGGGCGCGGGCGAAGAGGGATAATGGGTAATCCCCCGGGGAGAACCTCGGAAGGAAGAATCAAGCTGTCGGTAGATTCTTCATCTCCGGTATGCTGGTCCAACTCAGCGATGAGTTCTTCGGGGGTAATGTCAAGATCTTCGATACTCATCAACGAACTCCTGTGCAGTTTTTCCAAACCCCGATGAGGGCGGGGCCACAAAAAAGGCCACGGGAAGTGGCAACGTGATCAACCGGCCCTCCGGCCGGGGAAAGGCTGTGTCTCTGTTCAAAAAAAGTAATCGATACCCTCCGGGGTTGTCAACCGGACTGCGGCCTGTCTAGAGACGAAATGGAGAACGGCTCCGAAGCAGATAGCTGCCATCCGGCTGGGGGTTGGTTCCCACCTGCAGCAACTGCTCCAGTCGCGTGGGCAGTTCCGGGCCGGGAGTGAGGATGATTTCCGCATCCCAACGGCCGGCCATGGCCCTATCCCGCCAACGAATTCGCCCTTTCCCCTTGGCCGACAGCATTCCGGCAGCGCTAATCTGGCGGACGGTAAACTGCTTGAGGTCCCCTTCCCCCTGTAGGGCCACCTGTGTCAGTTCCAATGGGGTTGGACCGGTGAACCAGGGGCTCTTCACCACCAGGGCCTGGCTCGTCAAGTCCGCTTTGAGCGGGCGCCAGATCGTGTTTTTCTGTTGACCGCTGAGGCGTCCGCTTGCTCCCTGGAGCTGAATCGATCCCGGGAGGCCTCCCTGCATGGGAAGTTCCAGGTTCAATCGGTTGAGAGTCACCTCGAGATCACCCTGAAGACTGTAGGTCCCCTCAACGCCACCTTTTTCTGTTTCGCACTGAAAATAAAGGGCGGGGGCCAGTTGAATCAACTGTCCCCATGCGGGCTTTACAGATGTCTCCTTGCAGGTCAGGATGGGCTTGGAAAGGTCGTCTTGGGCCAGGGACAGTCCCGTGGCGTCAAGACCGATGGGAAAGGCCCAACCCACCTCCTGCATCTGAACTTTCGCACCGACAGATTGACTGACCCATTTGGAAGCCGCTCGGGCGAGATCCTCTCGCGGGATCAGGATCATCAGGGCGACGACAAAAGCCACCAGTGTGATCAGGAACAGATTTCTGGGGCGAGCCAGTGATTCGAGCGTGGACCAGTTGATCTCCATATCGGGCAATCCTCAGGCCGGGGAATAGGAGCTGATGGCCAACTCAAGGTCCAGGAGCTCGGGATTGTCGAAACGTTTCTTGACGGACAGGGATTTTACCCGGATCACCGTCGGAGCCGTCTCCAGGCGACTCAGAACCCGGACAACCTGCCCCAGGTCCAGTTGCTGGAACCGGACTTCCAGAGAGCGTACGCGGAAGTCTTCCTGTGCCGGTTCCGGTTTTTCGCGGATATACACTTGCTGCTCCGGAGCCACTTGGGCGTTGGCAAGATCAGTGACGTATTGAAAAAAATCGATCTTTTGCCCCTGTTTAAGCTTGGTCTCGCTTCCCGTCAACTGCTGCTTCAACCGCATGTACCGGGCACGGAGCATCTGTGCCTCTTCGACCTGTGTTTCCAGACGTTGGATCTTCTGGTCCATGGAACGCATACGGTCCTGAAAAGGGATCACCAGCAGAACAAGAACAAGCAGGACGGCTCCAACCGCTCCGCCGATGATCAGAAATTGCTTCTCACGGGGTGAAAGTGTGTGAGCCATGATTATCCTTCTCCCTGATCAAAGCGCAATTTTATACGGAAACGGACACCCGCGCCACCGGGTTGCCTCTTGGCATCCGCAATCTGGGCATCCTGGACTCCGGGGAGTGAAGCCAGTTGTGCACGGATGTTCTCAAGAACATCGAAGTCGCTGCATTGCCCTTCGAGCCGAACCTCGGTTTCGTCGTATTCATAACTGTCCAGGTCCGTCAGAGCCGTCCTTGGGAGAGCCCGACTGGCCTCGGCCAAAAGCGCCAGTGGTGTGGGCACCTCAGGTTGGATCTTCTGCGCACGTTGCTGTAATTGTCGCAATTGCAAGCGCATTTGCCGAGGAACATCCGACGGTTTGGCGGCAGAGCCGAAGGTAGCCTCGTAGGTCGACGTCAGCTGCCGAGAAAGAACGTCTTCCTGGCGGATTTTCAGTTGATAGGCCCAGAGACCTCCCGCCAGAAAAAGGATCAGGGCGCAAGCCGCGACCATCAGGGTCGCTCGAGATTTCCCGGTGCCGGGTTGGAGAGAGAGCCCCTGCTGCTGGCCACCGGAAAACGAAAGACCCTGGTTACCGGAATCCAACAGGCCACTGAGTGCAAGGCAGGCGACCGTCTGCCGGGCAGGAGAGAGGGATTGTTCTTCGACAATTTGCAGAGGGCGTGTCTTCAGGTTGAGTTTTTCCAGTGACTGGATCAGCACCCGGTCTGCTTTTTCCCCAACCACGACCGCCGGCAGGCGAGAACAGTTGGCCTCCCGGTTCAGAATGGCAGCTGCTCGGGCGATGGCGGCAGCCAGATCTTTGGGGGTGAGATGTTCTGTCGGGCCCAACATTCGATAGCCGATGATCACCCCCTGATCCAACAGACAGATGGAACTGCATTTATCGTCGGTGTGGACCAGAAAACAGCTACTTTGTTCCCGAGCGACCCAGGGAGCCAGGGCGAAGGGAGAAGGTGCCAGGTGAGCTGCCGGCAGGCTGATCTGATCCAGGAATTCGCGAAGATCGACCAGGGTGTTCAGGGGAATGGCCAGGCTGGGGACCCGGTAGGTCCCTGGTCCGCCACTTCCTGTCTGGCCCCAGGCCAACTCGACCTGTTCCACGGGGAGAGGAAGCTTGCCGGCCATCTCCAGCGGAAGTGCCGCCGCAATCTTTCGGGTGTTGTCGAAGGGAAACTCCAGGAGGCGATAGAATTGCGGAGGGCCTTTGATCAAGAAGGTGACCCGGTCTCGCGATTTAATTTTGGGCAGGAGTTCCTGTTCGACAAAGGCGCTCAGTTCTGCCTTGGATAAAAAGGAGACATCACCTGTCTCGACCAGATGGGGGGTCTTACCCCGTTTCTGAGCCCGAGCCCAGCTGATGTGACGGTCGGAGAGGTCAATGGCAAAGTGGGTTGCAGACATAGTCAGATCCCGTTCACGAATTCTAGAAGGCCTTTTGCGTGAGAACCGTGCCGTTGTTTTTTACGTACACCGCTTCCATGCGGCGTATACCACGGCCAACGCGCCCTTCCACAAGTATCCGGTAAATGTTGCTGCTGACACTGAGTTGGGGTTTGATGCTCAGATAGATCGGTTCCCACCCCAACAGTTCGCGTACGTCGCTCAATTTTTCCAAAGGGGCTTCCTGGCGCTTTTCTTTCAGCGCCTCCCATTCGGCTTCAGTCACACTTTCATGCAGCGACAGAACCACTTCTCTGGAAGCCAGGTTCAAATTAATTGCGTAGCTGCCATGGATTGAAACATGAGGCCTGATTTTCTCAATCAGCTCTTTATCAAAACCGCGCAGACGCTGAAGCTCCTCCAGGGAGTCCATGGGGCCGTTCCGCGCCGGGTAGGCCAGCGGTTGCGACTGGTAGTAGTCCGATTCGGCGCCACCGATCCGAGTGTCGCTGTCCGGGTCCAGCCAGTCGAGGATTGTGGCCACCCGCTCATCCGGTGCTTCGATCTCCAGCTCGGTCAGGAGCCTGAGGAGGCGATCCCGCTCGATAACATCCACATTCCCCTGAACGGTCACCAACCGATTCAGAGCGTACCGCCCATCGAGCGCCTCCATTCGCAGGCTGATCGTCCCTTGCCCGACCTGGACCCCTTCCAGCGGCTGCGCCCAGTTCTCCGGGAGAGCATCGTAACTGTTCTTGTCCTCATTCAGAACCGCCTGACCGGCTTTAAGGCCACCCCGGGCCAGATAATAAGCCTTCGTGCGATCCCGAAAGGTTTCGACCAGTCGCAGGTCGATCAGTTGCCGGTAGGTCTGGTCAACCAGAATGGCCGAGAGCAATGCCACCAGGATGACGACAACCAGAAGAACCATCCCGCGTTCATTCCGAATCCGTCTCACGGGCTTCCCCCTCCCGAGAGGTCAAAGGCCGTATCGACGGAAAAGGATTCCTCCCCTCGATTAAGGGACATGGTTATTCTCAGTGTTAAGGGGCTGCCGGCCTTCCAGAGGCTGTGCCACTGGGCGCCGTCAAAAACTTGCCATTGGAGTTCACTTACGTTCTCCAGAAAGGGGCGCATCTCCAACGATGCTTGCTGGAGATAGGCCGCAGCTTCGCCTCGCTGGAGTGAAAAATAGGTGTCATCAGCCTTCTGCCGATCCAGCTGGTAACGTACCTGGGCCGCTCCTTGATTGTTCTCTTCGGTCGTGGCCAGAGTGGTGAAAGTCAGCAGCGGATTTCCTTCAAGGTCCGGTTCGATCCTCAACTCCAGTCCGTCCCCTACCGATGCCAGGCTTCTCAACTCGACGGCCAGCCTTTGAGTGAACACCCGGGTCTGATGCAGCAGGGCGCTTCGATCTTCCAGCCTTTGTTGCCGCTGTTTGACACCGGAATAGAGGCCGAAACAGGTCAACAGTACAACCGCTGTTATGGCGGTTGCAACCAGGACCTCGACCAACGTCATGCCCGCTTCGCCCAAAACTCCCCGGGTACAGATTGGCTTAGCGGAATACATAGGAATCCAAAACCACGGCAGCTTCCGGCGAACCACCTTCCCAGCTGACGGTGAGAGCAAGTTGCTCCAGCCCCGATAAAGGCGTCGCGGAGTAGTTGACCAACCAGCGGAAGGCTTCCGAAGGGGGGGCGAAAACCCCCTGGGCACCGTTGTCCGGCAAAGGTGCCGCACCACTCTCGAAGCGGGCCATCAAACCTTGAGCCAGCAAAACTGCTTCGGTGGTTCGCTCAACCCGCTCGCCGGTACGTACTGTCTGGATCGACAGACTGAGCAATGTTGTCAGAGCGATAGCGGCAATGCTCATGGCAACCATCACCTCAAGCAGGGTCAGACCGCTTTCATGGCTGGGCAGTTTCATCAGCTTTTAACGCTCCCGTCAGTGGAACCAGGGTCCAGGATGCCTCATTCCTTTCATCTGCTAACCAAATGCGGGTCTCGTCGGCGACTCCTTCCGGGAAGAATCGAATCCGGGTCTGGCGTGTCTGCAGACCACTTCGTCCGAGCCTTTCCAGCCGGGTAACGCGAACACCGTCCGGCAGTTGCAAGAACCAGCCTTTTTCGTTCCGTGTTTCCCGCTCACTCCCTTCCTTAATCAACCAGGCCTGGCAGCGTCGCCGGTCCAGATCAAAATCCAGGTAAATCGGCACCCCGGCAAGAGAGGCTTCATCGTGCAGCAGTCGGGTCATGGCATTCAGTCTTCCAGCGACCGATTCAAGCTTGCGTTCCTGTCCCACAGGAAGGTTGGGCATCACCAGGGCGACCAGCAGACTGATCAGAACCAGGGCGACCAGCAGCTCAACCAGTGTAAATCCGGTTTCAGTCGATCTCCCAGTTATTGATGTCGGCATCGTTCCCCGAACCTCCCTCCGCTTCGTCCTTTCCGTAGCTGGAAAGGTCATAGGAACCATGTTCGCCCGGCGACACATAGACGAAATTGCCGCCCCAGGGGTCTTTGGGGACCTTTTTGATATAACCGTTCGTGGGGTAACGTTTGGGCTTTTTCCCCGTTGTCGGTTCGGTCACCAGGGCTTCCAGCCCCTGTTCGGTCGATGGGAAAAAACCGTTATCCAGTTTGAACAGGGCCAGAGCCTCTTCCAGTTGTTTGATCTGGACCTGCGTCTGCGTTTGGCGGGCTTCGTCGGGGCGGTCCAGTAGACGAGGTATAACCAGCCCGGCCAGGATGCCAAGGATCGTCACCACCACGAGGATTTCGATCAGGGTAAAGCCGGCGGTTGTATTTTCCCATGGATTCTTTTTCAGTGCCATTTTGGAACCTTCCTACCCCAGCCCCTGGCTGGCTTCGAAGATGGGAAGCAGGATGGACAGGACAATAAACCCGACCACACCCCCCATAAACAGAATCATTAACGGTTCAAGAAGCGCCAAAAACCGATTCACCTGGATGTCGAACTGATGTTCAAAACTCTCGGCGACCTTGACCAACATCTGGTCCAGTTCACCACTCTCTTCACCAATGGCGACCATCTGTAGCATCATCGTCGGGAAAATGCCCTGATGGTGCAGGGGAGGGGCCATAGCACCTCCTTCACGAACCGATTCGAGTGTCTGGTCCAGGGTCTGATGATAGACGCGATTCGCAGCCAGGTTACGGCAGGTCTCCAGGGCCTGCAGAAGCGGAACGCCCGCCTGAAGCAGAGTCGCCAGGGTCCGGCTGAAACGTGCGCTGAGCTGCAGGGTAATCAAGGGGCCGATCAGGGGAGCTTTCAGCCATAAACGATCGGTGGTCAATCGTCCTGCCTCCGTATGGCGATAACGCCACAACAGGACGATGCCGACCACCAGCAGCAGGGCGCCAAGCCACCAGAACCGGCTGATGGAATGACTGACCCCCAGAAGAATCTGTGTCGGCAGCGGCAGATCGGTTTCCAGGTCCTGCACGATCCGTACGATCTTAGGCATCACATAGACAAAGAGGAAGGCAAGAACCCCGATCCCGACGGCTGCCATCAGGACCGGATAGGCCAGACTGTTTTGCACCTTGCTGCGAATCCGGGCCTGATTGTCCAGATAATCGGCCAATTCGAGCAGGGTTTCTCCCAGACGTCCACTCTGTTCCCCCACATCGATCATACTGGGAAGAAGCTTTGGAAAGACGGTTGGGTGTTGTGCCAGAGCTGCGCTAAAAGGGGCCCCTTCCACCACCGCCTGCCGGACTTCCCGCAATGCCGGTCCCAGTTGGGGGTTCAGAGTCTGCTCAATAAGGATTTCCAGTGCATCATCGAGAGAGAGTCCTGCAGTGACCAGGGTCGCCAACTGACGATTCATCGTAGCAAGATCGGCCAGCGGTGGCTGACGGCGCAGACCGAAAGACAGCCCTGGGCCGCTGATCCGGGAGCGGACGCCGCCGGCTTTTAGCTCGGTGGGAAAGATTCCCTGGGCTTTCAAAGCGCCGATTGCGGCCTTTTCGCTGGACGCATCGGTGGTGCCTCGAACCTTTTTCCCCTGGACATCGTATCCGCTGTAGGTAAATAGCGCCACGGCTTAGTCCTCTTCCTGGGTAACCCGAAGCACTTCCCGAAGCGTTGTCTTCCCTTCCAGGGCCAGTTGGAGACCGGCCTGTCGGAGCGGAACCATCCCTTGCGCTGCTCCCACCTTCCTGATGGAGGCCGAATCGGTTTTTTGCAACAGGTGACGGCGGATCGATTCTGTCAGCGGTAACAGTTCGTAGATTCCTGTACGCCCCAGGTAACCCGTGCCGCCACAACGATCGCATCCCATCGCCTTGTAGAGGCGGGC
>JANQIN010000115.1 GCA_028282145.1 Thermodesulfobacteriota bacterium
GACTTTGATCAAAAGCGAGACGTCACTGAATTTACCATCGTCATTGAAAAAGAAGGGGTCTATTCGTTTTTTACCGAGCACATGCCGTTTGAGTTTGAAGCCGATGAGCATTTCCTGAAAAATAACAAAAAGCAGGATATTGAGCCCGTCGCTCAGGAACCTGACACGGGTCATCACGCCGCCCATGGTGAACACGCCTTTGAGTGGGCCGGTGCGTTTGACCTTCCTGCGGGTAAATACGTCTGGACCTTTGCCAAGGTCGATGGTGATTATGCCGACCCAGCCATGAAGATGGTTTTTGTCTCGAGTGCGGAAAAAGGCGTTGAGGCGATTGAGGCCGAGGAAGAGGCGGCAGAGAAACTGTTGGAAATGGAGAAAGCGACTTCACGTGGTCATGGTGAGATGCTGACACCGAATGGCAACAGTGCGTATAAGTTGAGCTTTGACCCCAATCGAAATGTCACGGAGTTTTCGATTGTCATTGAAAAAGCGGGGGTCTACACATTCTTTACCGAGCACATGCCGTTCGAGTTTGAAGCGGATGAGCATTTCCTCAAAGATAGCAAAAAGCAAGATGTTGAACCTGTCGCTCAAGAACCCGAAGCAGGGCATGGTCATCATCACCACCACCATGGCGGAAAAGACCCTCACATCTGGGTCGATCTCGCCCATGCACAAAAGATGGTGGACACCATCGCCCAATCGTTGGCTCAAAAAGATCCTCAGAACAAAGACTTTTATCTTTCCAATGCTGCAGCGTACAATGCAAAGCTTGCCGAATTGGATCAGCGTTTCAGTAAGACTCTCGCCAATTGCAAGCACGACACCATCATCTACGGCGGCCATTTTGCCTTTGGCTATTTTGCCAATCGCTATAACTTAGGTCATGAATCACCGTACGATGGTTTTGCGCCAAACGCGCAGCCAAGCCCCAAAGCCATCGCCCAATTGATCGAAAAGGTTAAAGCTTCAGGGATTGAGTACATTTATCATGAGGAGTTGCTTGACCCGAAAGTTGCGCGGACGGTATCTCAGGAAACCGGGGTGAAACTTGAGCTCTTGCACGGTGCGCACAATGTCAGTAAGGATGACTTGAAAGCAGGTTTGACGTACCTGGATATCATGAATGAAAACTACCGCAAATTGAAGGTGGGACTTAAGTGTCAGTAAACCTGCTGGAGATCAATAACCTCAGTGTGGCGTATCAGGGTGTCGAAGCTCTGAGGAAGATCTCTTTGAATATTGACCGGGGCGATTATGTCGGTCTGGCCGGTGCGAATGGCTCCGGTAAAACAACAATGGTCAAGGCCCTTTTGGGCCTTGTACCATTTGCCGGGACAATCACCTATCAGTCCAGGAGTTTGCGGGAATTCGTTGCCTCGGAGCACATCGGCTATCTTCCTCAAAAGATGTCCTTTCTCGATCAACGGTTTCCTGCAACGGCAAAAGAGGTCGTCGTCTCCGGGGTCTACTGCTGCAAAAAGTTCCCCAAATTCCTCAATCGCAACGACCATGAAGCCGCTGAGCAAGCCATGGAGCTGCTGGGGGTCGTCGACTTGGCCGACCGCATGATCGGCAGGCTTTCCGGCGGTCAACAACAACGGGTTTTGCTGGCCAGAGCCTTAGTCCATAAGCCGCAATTTTTGATTCTGGACGAACCCACGGAGGGCCTGGACCCCCAATCCAGGACAACCCTTTACCAAACAGTGGAGAGACTCAACAAGGAGAATGGCGTCACCATTCTCCTTGTTTCCCATGATATCGGAGCGATCGGGAAATACACTTCGAAGATGATTTACCTGGACAGAGAGTTGGTGTTTTACGGAACGTTTGAAGAGTTCTGCAATTCCTCTGAGATGACAAACTATTTTGGCGCAGGGCAACATTTCGTTTGCCACAGGCATTAAGGGTCGTTGCCGCGTTATTGAAGGTGGTATGGCAGAGATAATCGCTCAAATTCAGGAAGCAAGCCAATATGCATTCGTTCAACGCGCGATCATTGCCGGCTGTTTCATGGCCCTGGGGTGTTCCTTTCTAGGTGTTTTCCTTGTCCTGAGGAAGTTTTCACTCATCGGTGACGGTCTGGCCCATGTGAGTTTCGCCACGGTTGCCATCGCGCTCTTACTGAATGCCCAACCGATTGTGGTATCTATCCCGCTGGTTGCTCTGGCGTCTTTGGCGATTCTGCATTTAAATCAAAGAGCACGAATCCATGGAGACGCTGCCATAGGGCTTGTCTCGTCCTTTGGCATTGCTGTTGGTGTTATCATTGCCTCCACGGCAGGAGGATTTAATGTTGATCTTTTCAGTTATCTGTTTGGAAACATCCTCTCCGTCAGCAGCCTGGAGGTTTGGTTGACGGTTGGAATTACCCTTCTGGTTGTCGCCATCACAACGGTTTTTTACCACGATCTGTTCTCGATCGCTTTTGATGAGGATTATGCGCAAGTGATGGGGATAAAAGTGAATGCCATTAATCACGTTCTTGTGGTCCTCGCCTCTCTCATTGTGGTCCTGGGTATTAAAATTGTTGGCACAATGCTGGTTTCGAGTTTGATTATCTTGCCGGCGATATCAGCGTTGCAGATCATGCGGAGTTTCAAGGCCACGATCGCCCTGGCCGGACTCTTTGCCGTCGTATCTGTCATCGTCGGAATCTACCTTTCCTATGTCCTGAACTACCCCTCAGGGGCAACAATCGTTCTGGTTAATTTCGGTTTTTTTATGGGTTCTTTTCTCTTAGATCGAATGATCCGCTTTTAAAGTGCAGGTTGACAGTCCGCAAGGATGTTTTGAGATCGACAGAGCACTAATCAGCGATACGCCAAAATGACGATGAAGGAGCGTAAGCCTTTGAGGCGCAAAACGACCCAACGCATAGCCATAGAGCAGGTCTTCAAACAACATGAAAGGCCAATGGGTGTGGACGAAGTATTGGAATACGGTCGAGACTTTGTCGAGTCGCTCAACCAGGCAACGGTCTACCGCAATCTCAAGCTTCTGGTCGAAGATGGATGGCTGAAACGGCTTTCCCATCCTTCTCTCGGGACGTTGTATGAGCGCACAGGAAGACCGCACCACCACCACTTTCATTGTCGTGTATGCAACCGCGCCTTTGAGCTCCCCGGTTGTCCCTTGAACGAGAATGCCGTTCCTGAAGAGTATATCGTGGAAGATCACGAAATCTTTCTATTTGGAGTTTGCCCTTCTTGCGCCAAGGTGACCGAATAACCTTGGGGTGCCGCTACATATGAGCACAGTGCGCAGTTACAATCGGTTTCCGGTTCGGTATTCTGATTCAAACTCCCAGTTAAACTAAAATAAAGAGTAACCATCGCCAACTGGCATCCTCCATGCAATTTTCTCTATTCAAACAGGAATCGCACGCAGCACCGTTGCTCTGCATTTCGAATTTTTCCTATTTATAACAGACAGTTAGTTAGAAACACCTCTTTATGGAGCAACGTGGCTCCCGCGCAGGCAGCAGACAAGCTGCCTAAATTTTAAGCATGCGGGCGGGCCACGATGACCACAATTCAACTCAATCTCTGCAACATCCCACCCTGGGCGATCTCTTCAGCCCTGTATAACGAATCGCCCCAGCCGCTGGAGATCCAGGGGGTGGCCCATACCGCCCGCTCTTTGTTCGAAAAGTTGGAGCAGATCGAGAACGGGGAGGAACGTGGCGCCCTCTTCCACGACTTTATGGATGTCCAGTTTCATTTGCATCAGTGGGAGCGAGAGGAGACCCGAAACAGTCGCAAAGCCCTCAAGAATTCCTACCTGCGTTTCCTCCGGGGTTGGCTTTTCGACAGCAGTTCCATCGAAGGGGCGGTATTGAAAGGCTGGGTGGAATCCCGCCTCGGGCTGGCCCCCACCTGGCACCACGAGGTGATTACCGACATTCACGGTGAAGCCTACTTTCGATACACCGTCGACCGGATGAAAGGGGCTTCCCGCACCAGTGCCATTATGCCCCAGCTCGACCTGTTGTACGCCTTTGTTCAATACGAACTGAAGCGTCGTTTCCCGGATCGGACCCATATGCTGCTCTATCGCGGCGTCGAGGGATTGACCGATCACGAGATCGTGGAGAAGAAAGACAAACGTCACCTGCGAATCCGACTCAACAATCTCAACAGCTTTACCGACGATTTTGAGCGGGCCTGGGAGTTCGGCAGTCGGGTACTGGTCGCTGATGTCCCAATGACCAAAATCTTTTTCTGCAGCGGGCTACTCCCACGGTCCCTGTTTAAAGGGGAGGGAGAACAGATGGTGATCGGGGGGGAGTTCGACGTGGAAGTTCGCACCGGAGGATTTTAGGGATGACAGACGCCGAAGAGGTGCGTCAAAGGGCATTGGCTTCCTTCCTCGGACTGGCCCTGGGTGATGCGCTCGGCGCTACCACCGAATTTATGATGCCGGGAGAGATCAAGGCCCAGTACAAGGTGCATCGGAAGATTATCGGTGGCGGCTGGCTCTATCTGAAACCGGGCCATGTCACCGACGACACGGAGATGTCACTGGCCCTTTCAAAAGCTCTGCTGTTAGCCGGTGGTTGGGACCTGAAAACCGCCGCGGACTGTTTTGCGGACTGGCTTCGTTCCAAACCGATCGATGTCGGGGCAAGCTGCCGAAAAGGGATTCGAAAATATATGCTGGAAGGGGTGATGCAGGTCCCGCCCAACGAATGGGACGCCGGCAACGGTGCGGTCATGCGGATGCTGCCAGCGGCCATTTTCAGTCTCGGGAGTCAGGAATTGCTGGATCGGTCGGTGGTCGAACAGGCCCACCTGACGCACAACCACCCTCTGTCGGACGCTGCCTGCAAGACGGTGGGAAAGATGGTCCACCGGGCCCTGCTCGGTGCCGATCGGCATCGACTGCACGAGGAGACACGGGACCTGACTTCGGAACATCCCAAATTCCGCTTCAATAAATACGACGGCCAGGCGGGAGGATATGTGGTGGAGACCCTGCGCACCGTTTTTCATTACCTGTTCTCCACCAACAGTTTTGAGGATTGCCTGGTGGGTGTGGTGAACCAGGGTGGAGATGCCGACACGACCGGTGCTATCGCCGGTATGATCGCCGGCGCCCATTACGGGATGGGAGGTCTCCCCAAAGCCTGGCTGAAAAAACTCCACCCACCGGTAAGACGAGAAATTGAAGATGCTGCGCCGAGGCTGCTGCAGCTCTCGCCCTGGTGGGCAGAAAACGGGTAGACAAGGAGAATCAACATGAAAAAAGCACAGATCGGCGACCGGGTACGAATCCGTTATATCGGCACACTCGACAACGGTCGCATCTTCGACAACCGGGAAGAGGCTCCTCTGGAGATTACCCTCGGAGAAGGAGAGGTCTTTACCACCCTGGAGGAAGGGATTGTGGGACTGGGCGTCGGTGAAGCGCGGAATATTGTTCTGACCGCTGAACAGGCCTTCGGCCCTCACCTGGCAGAAAACACCTTGCAGATTCCTCTGAACAAGTTCCCCCCCAACCGGGAACTGAAGCTGGGACAGAAGCTCGAAATCGAGTTCGGTGGTACCGAGAAGCGGGTTTTCCGTATTACTGCCATCGACGATTCCAGCGTCACTCTTGACGCCAACCATCCACTGGCCGGGCTGGACCTGACGTTTGCCCTTCAGCTGGATGCGATTCTAGATGCCAACGAGAACGGAGCTACACCATGAATACCGCCAAGGATACAAAAGAATGGGTCGCTGTGAAAATTGCTGCAAACGAACTGGGGACGACCCCTGTCAATCTCTTGATGCACATAAAAAACGGCAAAATCGAAGCCGAAGAGACACTCGACGGATGGCGCGTCTCTGTGGAAAGCCTCAACGCTTTTAAAGCCAACCTCGAAGGTATGGAGGGACGTCATATCTGCCAATCGGGCTGCAAAGGCTGCGGTGCTCACAGCAACGGCCCGCAGAAGGTGGGCAAGCAGATCCGGATCGCCCCGGGTGATCTGCGGTTTAAATACAAGCGCAACAAAATCGATCCCGCCACCAAGTTCACCGGTCTCCCCGACGACCGGCCGTTTGACCGGAACGATCTGAGCGAGGTGCTGCCGATGATGGAAGCCCTGATGACCGCCTTACAGACGGACGACGGCCGGGTTCTGCTGAAAATGGAGGAGATCCTCAACGGCGACCTGCCCCAGTCGATCGACACCCGTGAACTGGTCTATAACGTACTGCTTGACTGCATGCAGGACATGCTTGGAAGACGTTGATGACGACCGTACAGGGAGACATCTGGGACTGGCACCCGCGGGTACCCGTGGTGATCCCGGTCGGTGCCGGGCTCAACAAACGGGGCGAGGCGATTATGCAAAGAGGCCTCCCCCGTCAGGCACGGGATCGTTATCCGCACCTGCCTCAGTTTCTGGGCCGTCGGATCATCGACCAGGGCAGCCGGGTAGAGATGTTGCCGCACAATCTGATCGCTCTCCCGGTAGAGATCGACCCGTTCGAAGTCGCCCGACCGGACCTGATCCGCACCTCCCTGCAACAGCTCGTGGTCCTCGCCAACGCCCAGGGTTGGAAAGAGATCGCTTTGCCCCGCCTCGGTTGCGGCGGAGGGATGCTTACCTGGGAGGAGATCCGTCCCTTCATGAGCCAGGTTCTCGATGATCGTTTTGTCCTGGTCGCGCCTTTAAACCTCGAGAAAATCACTCAATAATTTAATCAATGAGATTTTGACAAGTTGGAGCACCCCACTAAAATTAAAAACAATAGGCGCATTTTTATGATTTCACATTGAGATGATTTCATCGGAGACAAAGAGAACGGAACGTGACTCCGATTCTTCCAGCCAACGATACGGATGCCATCTGGCTCCTCTTCTGCACGATCCTTGTTATCTTCATGCAAGCGGGTTTCTGTTGCCTTGAATCCGGCTTGGTCCGCAACAAAAACAGCATCAATGTCGCCCTAAAAAATATTGCCGATTTCACAGTCACCTTGACCTTTTTCTGGGCCGTCGGGTTCGGCCTCATGTTTGGCACCAGCCAATACGGCTGGTGGGGATCTTCCGACTTCTTTTTTGACGGCGATACCCCGACCAGCCTTCTGTTCCTCTTTCAAGCCGCTTTCTGCGGAGCTGCAGCAACCATCGTCTCCGGCGCAGTTGCCGAGCGGATGCGTTTTCTGGGCTATCTCGCCACCACTCTCCTGATTGCGGCCATCATCTATCCGGTATTTGGCCATTGGGCCTGGTATCCGGGAACAACGCCGCAGATGGGCTGGCTTCGGAGTCTCGGCTTTATCGATTCGGCCGGCGCGACCGTGGTCCATTCCGTAGGCGGTTGGGTCGCTTTGGCAACGGTCCTGATTCTCGGGCCGCGCCGGGGTTTCTATCATCCGCATCACAACGAATTCCAGGGGAACAATCTCCCCTTGTCCACATTGGGTGTCCTGATCCTCTGGATCGGCTGGCTCGGTTTTAACGGTGGCAGCCTGTATCGGTTTGATGAGCGCGTTCCCCAGGTGTTGATCAACACTCTTCTCGCCGGTGCCTGCGGAGGGATTTCCGCCCTCATTTTCTCCGCCTTCAAGGCGAAAACGGCCGACGTCAAGTTAATCCTCAACGGAATCCTGACCGGCCTGGTGGCCTCCACCGCCGCCTGCGTTATGATCCAGGCCGCCGAGGCCGCCCTGCTGGGTTTGGCTGCGGGCCCTCTCTCGGTTGTCTGTGCAAAGTTCTTCAAGGACCGGCAGATCGATGATGTCGTCGGTGCGCTTACCGTTCATCTTGGCGGAGGCATCCTGGGAACTCTGTCGGTCGCCCTGCTGGCCGATTCCCGTTTCTTTCTTCCCGGAATCAACCGGATTGAACAGTTGGGAATTCAAGTTTTCGGAATCCTGGTTTGCTTCCTCTGGGCCTTTGGTGTTTCGATGGTGTCACTGCGACTTCTGAATCGCATTTATCCTCTGCGGGTCGATATTACGCAGGAGGACCAGGGGTTGAATATCTCGGAGCATCAATACTCCGGTGCCCTGCTTGAACTGATCCACTCTTTGGAGGACTCGCAGGCCAAAGGCACTCCCGTCGATCCGCACCAGTTCGAAAACGACACCGAGTTTCAGCAGATCATCTTCCAGTACAACCGCCTTCACGATCACCTCGACCAGGAGATGATCCGGGAAAAACAATACGCCCAGCTCTCGATTCTGGATGGGCTTACCGGACTCTATAATCGACGATTTTTTGATATGATCTTCGGCCTTGAATGGGCGCGAATGGGGAGCCGGGCGGCCCCCTTGTCGCTCATGATGATCGATGTAGACCGATTCAAAATCTTCAACGACACCTATGGCCACCAGGCGGGTGATAAAGCCCTTTCCAATCTGGCAGATATTCTCAAAGGAGTCGTGGAGCGGTCCGGCGACTTTATTGCCCGTTATGGCGGCGAGGAGTTCTGTATTCTCCTGCCGGACACCACGCTTGAAAAGGCGCAGCACCTGGCCGACAAGATTCAACTCCAGGTCCAAGCCGAACCGATTCCATTTGAGCACGGGTCTCCCGTCGGTTATCTGACTCTCAGCATCGGTATCGCTGCACGCATTCCCTCCCGGGAGGACACACAAGAAGACTTGATTGAAGAGGCTGACAAAGCTCTGTATACCGCCAAACATCAGGGCCGGAATCAGGTCGTTGCCTCCGGTCTCTAGGTTTTTCTTGTTCCAGCCAGGTTCCTCGTCTAGTCTTACTCCATGGCCACACACCGATTTATGAACGACCCGACGGTTCCCTGGGTGGAGTTCCGTTTCACTCAGGACAGCGAAGAGGATTACAAGGATCATTTCCATCCCGAATTCTTCCTGGGGGCAGTCACCTCCGGTGTCGCCACCGGTCATTCCGAAGGACGGGATTTCCCGGTTGCCGCCGGCTCGCTGGTCCACTTCTGCCCTAATGTGGTTCATCGCTGTAACCCCGAAACGCGCTCCCGGACCTATGTGGTGGCACTGATCAGTCCCGACTGGGCGTTACAACTTCAACAAGACGTTCTCGGCGGCGCTACCGGCTGGCAAATTCCCACCGCCGCAACGTTGGATGACCCGACACTGTTCCAAAGGTTTCTGAAGCTGGCGACCTTGTTTGAAGATCAAGGCAGCGCGCTGGAGAGAACCGAAGGGTTGATTCTGTACCTGGGCGATTTCTTTCTTCGCCTCGCCGAGCAACCTGCGATCTCACCGTTACCGGCCAGCCGCATCATCAGCGACCTTAAGGAGCGACTCGGCAGGAATCTGGAGGAGAATCTGACCCTGCCCCAGATTGCCGACGAGCTCGGAGGCAACCCGTACCACCTGCTTCGTTCCTTTAAAAAAACCGTCGGCATAACGCCTCATGCCTACCGGCTCAACCTGCGAATTGAAATGGCAAAAGAGATGCTTCGCGATGGCGATCCACCGGCTCAGGTCGCTGCCGCGACCGGATTTGTCGATCAAAGCCACTTCCACCGAACCTTCCGCCAGATTGTTTCCGCCACCCCCGGTGAGTTTCAGAGAAGAAAATAATGTCAAAAATGTACAATCCCGGATTCAGGAGTTGATCTAGTTTCTCTCTCCAAAGGAGAGAACCATGTCGATCGACCTTGTTGAATTCAGTGCTTTGGCCCTGGCCCATTTTATCGCCCTGCTCAGTCCCGGCCCCGACTTTATCCTGATTCTCGGCAGTGCCTTGCAACAAGGGGCCCGCCGTACAACCTGGGCCTGCCTCGGCATTGCCCTGGCCAACGGTTTTTACATCTTGTTGGCCATCGGCGGTTTTACCCTGATGCGGGAAAACCCGGTAGTCTTCTGGATCATGAAGGTTCTCGCTGCCGCCTACCTGTTGTATCTGGGAGTTCTACTGATCCGCTCCGCGCCTCAGGCTTCCATCTGCACCACCGGAAAGGGCCACACGAACAACACCTCCCGTCGTCAGATGTTTCTTCGAGGCACTCTCTCGGCGTTGTTGAACCCACACAACATCATCTTCTACCTCAGCTTGATGGCGCTGATCGTCTCTCAAACCACCCCGGTCGCCCATCAACTTCTCTACGGTTTGTGGATGTTCAGCATTGTCCTTGCCTGGGACCTGCTGATCGCCTGGTCGATCGGGAATCCCCGAATGCAAAGAGTGCTCAATCAACACTCCTGGAAGCTGGAACGGCTCTGTGGAGGATTGCTGATGTCGATGGGCATCTGGGTGTTTTTTCAATAAAACATCGGTGACACTTGCACTTATCCTGTATTTCCTGTATTGTGCCGTCTCCTTGTGCCCATCGGTCGGCACTGTTTGTGTCCCAGGTTAATCTCTTTAGACTTCCCTCGACACCTTTGAGTTCGGACCAGGACCGTTTCGCTGCTACGGCAGATGACAGTCCGAACATCCCCGAAGAATCCGTGCGCCTCGTTGCGTGACGGGGCCCTCGTTTTTTGCCTGCGCCCTTTGTCCGCATAACGCGTATCTGCGTCCCTGTGCGCGTCGGATTCCATAGATGGAGAACACTTTTTTCATGACTTTTAACGACCTCGGCCTGTCGGCCGAACTGTTGCGCGCTGTTTCCGAACAGGGCTACGACACCCCTACCCCCATCCAGGCCCAGGCCATTCCGGCCGTTCTGCAGGGGGGAGACATTATGGCAGGCGCCCAGACCGGCACCGGTAAAACCGCCGGCTTCACCCTGCCTCTGCTGCAACGCCTCAGCGCAAACACCAAGAAAGGTAAGTTCCGCCCGGTACGGGCCCTGGTTCTGGCGCCGACCCGCGAACTGGCCGCTCAGGTGGGCGACAGCATCCGTACCTACGGTAAGCATGTCCCTCTGCGTTCCGGCATCGTCTATGGAGGCGTCAGCATTCAACCCCAAAAACAGTTTCTGCGCCGTGGCGTCGATATCCTGGTCGCCACCCCCGGTCGCCTGCTTGATCTGGTGAACCAGCGGGCGGTCAACCTGAACAAGGTGGAGATTCTGGTTCTGGATGAAGCCGACCGCATGCTCGACATGGGCTTTATCCACGACATCCGGCGCGTTATGGAGCTTCTTCCGCAACAGCGACAGAACCTGCTCTTCTCCGCCACCTTCTCCAACGACATCAAAAAACTGGCCGATGACCTGCTGCACCAGCCGAAGCTGATTGAAGTCGCTCGTCGCAACACCGCCTCCGAGCGGGTGGCCCAAACCGTTCACCCGGTCGACAAGAGCCGTAAGCGTGCCTTACTCTCCTATCTGATCCGCTCGCAGAAGTGGGGACAGACCCTGGTTTTCACCCGTACCAAGCACGGTGCGGACCGGCTGACCAAGCAGCTGGGACAGGACGAGATCTCCGCCGTCGCCATCCACGGCGACAAGAGCCAGGCTGCCCGCACCAAGGCCCTGGGCGATTTCAAGCGGGGCAAGTTTCAGATTCTGGTCGCGACCGACATTGCTGCCCGTGGCCTGGATATCGACCAATTGCCGCATGTGGTCAACTTCGAACTTCCCCATGTTCCGGAGGATTATGTACACCGGATCGGACGTACCGGTCGTGCCGGCAACGAGGGCGAAGCGGTCTCTCTGGTTTGCGGTGAAGAAAAGAAACAACTTCGGGAGATCGAGCGGCTACTGAAAAAGGCAGTTCCTAAGGTGGTGATTGAAGGCTACAAACCCATGGAAGAGGAACCGAAAAAGGCCGCTGCACCTAAAGGCCAGGGCCCCCGTGGCCGTAAGCCGGGGAACGGAAATGCACGTCCCGACGGCCGAGCCCCAGGTGGGAAACGGTCCGGTTACGGAAAGCGAACCAACTCGACCAGCAAGAATCGGGGCTACCGAACACCAACCCGTTCCAAGAGGAACCAAGCAGCTGCACCGGCAAACTAACCTTTAGACGAACTTCAACGAAAT
>JANQIN010000118.1 GCA_028282145.1 Thermodesulfobacteriota bacterium
CACCTGATCCGGCTGGAAAACCACTGTCGCCAACAGATCCTCGAGAAAATTGAGCTAAGCGTTCCACGTTAAGAAAGATATTCAGAGTATTCTGAGATAGAGCGGTCACTGAAAAGGCGGAGCGACGACGGCCCGGCCAAATGCGTCACGTCGAGGAGTGACAACAGATTCAGGGGCAGATAGAACCATAATTCGTCCAATGGAAGGCTGAAATCAGGACTCGCAATGAACTATCTGGCACATCTTTACTTATCCGACGACAACGACCAGGTTCGCCTCGGTAACCTGATGGGTGATTTTGTCAAAGGCCGCTTGCAGGGCCATTATCCCCCACTGATTGAGAGAGGGATTCAGCAGCACCGGTCCGTCGACCGCTTTGCGCACGACAACATTGACTTCCAGACCAGTTGGCACCGTCTTGATTCTGCCCTGAGACACATCCGGCCGTTGCTGGTCGATATCTATTACGACCATTTCCTGGCCAGGCATTGGGATCACCTGCACAGGTTATCACTGCACCGGTTTTCCCAAAAGGTCTACACCTCTCTGGATGAGCAGATGGGGATTCTGCCGGAGCCGATGAAACCGGTGGCTCAGCGGATGATCGATCTGGACTGGTTAACCAGCTATGGAGAGATTGAGACGGTTGATCGGGTACTGGAGAGGATGAGCAAACGGTTCCGTCGCCCCGTCGATCTCACCCCCGGGAGTCAGGCCTTACGGGACAATTACAACGATTTAGAGCAGGATTTCCAACGGTTTATCAGGGAAGCGAAACTCTTTATTGCTGATCATTAGCGGATTCACGGGGCTCATCGACATCGACCACTCGTACCAACCCGCCACCGCCCAAAGCCTGATAATGCTCATGGGTAATCTCCCGCAGTCGCTTGTCAATGAGTCGAATAAGAAACGTGACGTTAGAGTCCTCTGTGAGCTCCAACACCCCCTGTAACTGACCACGAACCTTTTCGATCTGTTCCAGTTTCTCACGCGATACCAACAGGTTTTCATCATCATTGCACAAGGCAGAATAGATGTCCGACCAAGGAACCTCCTGTTTAGAGATAGAGGTCAAATAGGTTCCCGGAACGGTTTCTACCGTTCCCACGGAATCCGAAGTACCATCGTTTTGCGAGAAGAGAGCTTCAAGCGCCTCGGTATCGAACAGGTTCGTATTACTGACCAGAAGACATTCCGGTTGTCCTACGTGAAGCCCAGATCTCTCACAAATTTCCAATGCCAGCTGTAAATTATTAAACGCCTTCTGTTGGGTCGGCGTGAATTTCCCTTTGTTGTCCATAACCTTGCTCTCTGACATGAAATATGACCCAGGACTGCCATCTATTTATTTACCATAGCATAAAAAAGGATGCTTTATCTTTAAACCTGGAACGGATTAAAAATCGATGAGAAGAGAGGTTCAAGGAGTGAGGTGCGAAGGTCCAGACAACTATGCGTAGAAAGGATGAAAGGTTGAGTCGTACACCCTGTTGGACCGAATGCCTGGCCGTCGGCAGCAAAGCATATCTCACCAAGATAAAGACCGATCTCGGAATTACCGGGAAGGTTCGAAAAGTGGGAAAGTCAGAGTATGGCAGTGCTGCGGGCAGCGAAGCTGCACGTTGGAGGAGGAAGATCGGGGTTCCGCAGAGGGCTTTTCGACCTGCGTGGCCACTGAAACAGAAAGGAAACGACGAAAGTTAGACCGCTTCGTAGGATTCAGCCTGTGCGGCTAACTCGGCCGCTGCTTTCTCGCCATGTTGACGTGCCAATCGCTGTGCTGTTTCTGCGTCTCCGGCAATAATGGCATCGAGAATCGCAGCATGTTCATCCCATATCTTTTGAAGGGGCGGTTTGTTTTGCAGCACCTGTCCCATAATGCGTATCAGGTGATACCAGTGGGGGGCCACTGTTGAGTCGATAGCCGGATTACCGGAAATTCGATAGAGAAAGCGGTGGAACTCCATATCCGCTTTGACCATCTCCATAATGGAACCCGACGTACATTTTTCGCGACCCGTTTGAATGAATGCCGGGCCACCCTCACGGGCAGCAACCGGGTTATGAAGAGCCGCTTCCCTGGCGGCAAGGCTGTCGAGCGCAGCCCGTATATGGTACAGACCGGTAATCTGTTCCATACTCAACGACGTTATTTCGACACCTCGCCGACCGGTATCGCGTACAAACCCCTGACTTTTCAATAACTGGATTGCTTGTCCGACCGGCTGCCGTGACACTTGCAACTGACTGGCCAATTGGTCCTGATTCAGTCGCTCGCCAGGGGCAAAATGCCCTTCACAAATAGCGTCGCGTAACGAGAGGTAGACCTGTTCCACCAGGTCCAATTTTGGAGATACGGGTTTCACCATACGGATCGGTTCTTACTCAAAAGGCAAACAGTTCGTGACCAGCCTGCAGGAGAGAACCACCTGCAGGCTGGTCCGATTCCTTGCAATCAAGGCAAACTTGGCGTTGCAGCCCTGGTTCTCTTCTTGGCCAGTTTATCCTTTATTTTCGGGATTAGAACTTCCATCGCAACGGAAGAAGTGATCACGAAAATAGCAAACAGTTGCGTACCGGTCAACGTCTGCTTCAGAATCAAAACCGCCAATAAAGCCGCGATAACGGGCTTTAAAAAGAAGAGATAGCTGCCTCGGGTAATATCCGGCACAGCAGCGAGCCCTCCAATCCAGAGAAACTGGGTAATGGTTGTGTTCCACAGGGCAATCACCAGCAGCGCAACCAGCGCATCGGTCGAAAGCCCTCCCAAGCGGGCAGGCGAAACCCAGATATCAAAGAAGAGCCCAACAACCAGCCATAAACCCACGGAGCCGATCGCCATGGTTAGCGCGGTAATTCTCAATGCCCCGTACTGTGCAATCAACGGTTTGACCAGAACGGAATAAGCCGCCACCGCCGCAGCGCAACCCAACGCCAGCATAACCCCGACAAGGCTATCGGCAGAACCGGCCAGTTTGGCCATGTACCCATCGGTAATGAGCAGACTTATCCCCAGCAAGGCACAGATTCCGCTGGCTATTTTAGCGGTAGTGAGCTTTTGTTGGTTGATGAGAAGATTGATAACCCCAACGAAGATCGGGATCGCTGTGACCAACGTCGCCACTTGCGGAACAGTGGCAAAATCCAATGACCAATGAAACAAAAGATAGCCCAGAGTGACACCAAGCAGCGAAAGCAGGATCAAACGCCCCCAATGAGCCCGTAAGGGCTCTATCAGGTTACGGCTTGCCGGAAACAGGATGGCTATACCGACCAGACCAAGGCTTCCCATCAGAAACCGCCAAACCGACAGCTCAGGCCCCCCAATTCCCGACAGCGTTGCAAAAAACTCCGTTGAAGCGTGTCCAAGGACCCCGACAAACACGGCGAGATATGCAATATAGCTGTGACGCTTCCAAAGGCTCATTGGGTCATCTCCTCTGCAAATTGGCGCATGGAATCCACGAGTTCGGTCGGACGTTCGACAGGAACCATATGGCCCGCGTTGTGGATCATGATCTTTTGTGACATTGGAAGGCGGTTACAAAGCTTCTCGATCTCGTACAGATCCAAAAAGACACGATCCTCCAGACCGGTGATCACAAGGACTGGCAGATGCAGGTCTTCGTAGGGTTGATCCCAATCTGCCTGCCAAGCATTTCGCAACAGATTATAATGCCCGCTCCCCCTGGGGATCGGCAGATAGGTGTCCTGGTTCAGGAATTTTTCACGATTTTCGTCTTGCCATTCCTGATTGAATAGCAGTGGAACATACAAATCACGAAACAGTTCCAGACCACCCAGCTCAACACAACGGACCAAAGCATCATTGATCCAACGCAATCGTGTCCCGTTCGTTCGCAGCGTATTGATCAGAACCATCCCTGCGACTTCCAGACCGGGCAGCCCCGAAAGCCAGTTCTGAATAGCGAACAAACCGCCGATGGACAATCCGCACAGAATCGGACGCACAGGGCGAACCGCTTCGAGTAAACCCCGACTATCGTCAACGATAAGCGAAGGCTCGAGCTCTAAGTCAGGAGAGAACGGGCTGTCGGACTGACCGCGATAATTGAAGCTTAAAGTTCCATGTCCCGATTGACGCAGACAAGGAGCAATCTCTTTTTCCCACATGCCGGCATCACCTGTCAGTGCATTGTAGAAGACCCAGGTGAAGCCTTTCGGGTTGGTTGGTGCCTCGTAGAAATAGCAGAGGCTGTTCTGTTCATCCATTCGATACTGAGCCATACATCCTCCTTAATCATGTGTGGGTGAAAACACCTACGATAAACAATACGCATTTCGAATTTCGTATACGAAATTTATTGTGACAGCAAACCCCGAATTAAACCAGCTTTTTTATCGGCGCTCCGGAACCTCCACAGATACAGCAAATCGTGCAGCCTGTGCAGCGATCTCAAACAGGTCGATTCCCCTGGAGCGAACATGTGATGACGTTGATGCCCCGATGAAAACCGGAAAAGGCAGAGCCGATCCGCTCTGCCTTGATTTCCTACCTTTTATTGCTTTTTTGGCGTTATTCAGGGAGGATACGACTCATTTGGATATCAAAAAAAGCGGGGTCCAATGGACCCCGCTTTCTCCCCCTCCTCCTCGATGATTCTCTATTTTTTAACTGTGACTTCGTAGGTAAATAAAGCAATATTGCCTGTTTCCCACGCACTCTATTATTAATTCTTCCTCACGTCAATAAAAAATTGACATTTTTTAATTTTATTGATCGAAAACGTTTCTCGGCATTCTGAGTGGATTTTGGAATCTTAAACATGTCTCCCCCTGTAAAACAGGGGTTATCGGAACGGGAATCTGGTTTGTTTCAAAAATTTTCGGCACGAAAAAAGCGGAGCCAAGCGGCTCCGCTTTGAGACTGTTGACAAACAGTCAGTTCGAGCCCAGGGATGGGTGAGACAAAACAAGGGGGCTGTCACCCCTTGCTTCTGTGAGTGAAGCAAAACCGCGCTTTTGCGAAACGGGTAGGACAAAGGCCAAGGACGGACTTTGTCATCAAACTGAAAGCGGAGCCGTTTGGCTCCGCTTTTTTACATCGGAAAGGGTGAATCAGGATTGAGGTTTGGTGGCGCAACCACCGCCGGAGGCACAGTTGCCGCAACCGCCTCCTCCCGCTGCAGCTTTCAAAGCCGGGTCATATACAGCGACAGGGGTCTTTTCAACCAGACCGGAGTACCACTGGTTCAACTTCTGGCGTTGTTCATTACGATCGTCGACCCCTTTTACCACGTTCTCTTCAATATTCTTTTCCACCACCATTTGGGTCTTGAGGTAGGCGTGGAACTTGTCCAGACTGCCGAACTGGGCGGCAACCTTCTTGTCGAAGTCAGGCATCTTTTCTTTCATCTTCTGGATCGCCAGATCGACCTCACCGTTTTGCACCACGATACCGTTCCGGGAAGCGTCGGACAAGAGAAGTTCCTGTTGTATCAGGTCGCTCCATACGGCTTGTTTCAGAGCCGATTCGGGAAAGTTTTTATTGGCCGGACGAAACTCCTCCACCAGGGCGGCAAACTCTTCTTTCGAGACCAGGCGGTCGCCGATCTTACCGGTATACTTTTGAGCCATGGCCGCCTGGTCGGACCGCTTGGCCTGATACTCACCAGCAGACTGCTCACGCAAAAGCTCGGCCGGATAGCCGGCGGCGCTAATCTTGGCGGCAATGGCTTCGGGCGTGATTTTGGATGCGTCATATTCCACCCGGGCTTCGCCTCGCGTTATATTGACATCAACGACACCGAGGCCATTGACTCCGCCAAGGGCCGACTGAATTTTACTGACACAGGCCCCGCAGCTCAAATTGTTCACTTTGATTTCAGCCAGTCCGTACTCTCCGTCGGCTGCGATAGTGTAGATCGCACTCCCCAGGACACCTGCCACCAAAACAACGAGACCGATCCAACTTAATTTTTGTTTCATGCCTACCTCCGGTTCCACAGGAAAAATCAAACCCGATAATACAGCAAAGGCCGTGCCATTCAATACGTCTCCCGATCTGCTTCCAACCTGTAGTTATCTCATCGCTTTTTTAAGAGCTCCGTTCGATCCCCGGGAAAGGCTCTTGCCATTGTGGAATTTTCTACATTTTCCAGTGGAAAAGTCCTTTCCACTCTTTTTATTTTGATTTTCAAATAACTTGACTTTCAAAATACAACCTGTCAGAATTTTCTTATCAAGATTCTGGAGAAACCTGTTATGGAAGCCTCATCTGTGCTGCTTGCTGCGATTCAATCAAGTTTTCTTCTGGGCCTGCTGCATGGAATAAATCCCTGCGGCCACTCCTGGCTGGTTCTGGCCCCCTTCACCACCGGTGTCAAAGAAGGCCATCGTGTCACCTTGTTGACAGCATCCTTTCTCGGCGGAACGGCTGTGGCCTGTCTGTTCCTCGGTGCGAGCCTGGGAGCCATCTCCCAACTGTTTCCCTCCAACATGGGGAATTGGCTGGACGGACTCATCTCTTTCGCCCTGATCCTGGTCGGAATGACCCTGCTGATCAACCCCTACCTGTTGCACCAGCATGATCATGAGCATGGCCATGGCAACTGTTGTGAGCATAACCATCATCACAGTCATGAACCGGGGGTTGTGGCCAAACTGAAGCGGTTTGCCAAAGACCAGAAAAAACTGGCGCCGATGCTGTTTGTCATTGGGTTCGTTAATATGATCGTCCCCTGCCCCACTGCTGCGATTATGTACGGTTATGCGCTCAAATCCGACAGTATTGGGGCGGCAACCATAGTGTTCGGTGTTTACGCATTCTCCACGGCTATTGCCGTCGGTGGTATCATCTACCTGATCTTTAAAGCGACCCACATGGCGGCCGACCTGCAACAGGATTGGGTCGAACCGCTGATCATGCGCCTGGCTGGCGGAGTTATCGTGATCTTCTCGGGTTACAGCCTTTATTCCACATTCTGGGCCGCTTAGCCCGGGAGGTTCTTTATGCCCGTATCCTTGCTGTCACAACAACTGGTGGAGTTTTACGACAAGATTTCTTCCTGGGAACATTCGGTGGTGAAGGATTCGGGCCTGTCTCCGACCCAGATGCACACCATTGAAGTCATCGGGCACCATCAGGATCTGCGGATGAAAGAACTCGCCGAACGGCTGGCGGTCACCACCGGGACTCTGACAGTGGGCATCGACAAACTGGAAAAGTTAGGCCTGGTAGAACGCAAACCTCACGAAAGCGATCGTCGCTCCTGGCTGGTGGGATTGACCCCGGCCGGTCAGGAGATGTTTGCCGAGCATCACCGTTTTCACGAAGAATTTACCCGGGAGATATCTCTGGGCTTGTCGGACGACGAGATCGAGACCCTCTCCGGACTGATGCAAAAGGTCCTGCAGCGCATGTAATTTAACTTTCCACCCACCGACACCTGTCTGAGGCTTCTTAGCACCCGCAGATTCTCAAGTGTGACACAGGTCACACTTTCCCGACCTGTTAAATAGTAAAATAGCTTTAAAGTTCGCCTGCTTTAGCTGCCTGACGGCTGGATGGCCCCTAAAAAACTCATAAACGCCTAACAAACCAGCGGGGTGCAAAGGTCGCCCCATCGGCCCGTAGGAAGGAGATGGATTTATGAATCGGATCCTCGTGTCAAGTAGCGCTTTAATGGGGCTGCAGATGTTGCGTCAGAGGATAAAAAAGCACCCTTTGCCGTCCTTTGTCGGCATTATCGAAACCCGGCACTTTCTTCCTGGTCGTGTGCGCTTTTATGTCCCTGTGCTGAAGGAAGACAAAGCTCTGGGGACCAAACTGCAAAAGCAGTTAAAAACGGTCAAAGCTATCCACAAGGTCGAAATCACGCCCCTGACCGGTTCTTTACTGCTCAGCTACGCCCCCTCTGAGGTTGAACCGATCATCTTGATGGGAGCGATTATGAAGCTGTTAGGGATCGATCACAAACTGGAGCGCTCTCGACAAGGAAAGTTACGCCGACAGGTGGGGCGATGGAGAAAAAACATCAATAATGCCGTTTTTGACGCTTCGGGCGGGATTCTCGATTTCAACAGTCTTTTGAGTCTGGCACTGGCCGGAGGTGCAGGTTACAGTTTCCGAAAAATGGGTTTGAGGACGACGCCAGGGCCTTTTGTCCTGTCCTGGTGGGCACTTAATCGTATGACAGGCGATCCGGACGAATGAAACAGTTACTGACAGAAGCCTTTATCAAATTCAGTCGCATTTCCGTGGTTCACAGCCTGCCCGGACGCGTACGACTACACGTACCGGGATTAAAGAAGGTGCCTGACGAATATAAACACCTGGAAACCGAACTATTGGAACTGGTGACCCTGCTGCCGGGGGTGACCGACCTGTCGCTCTGCTTTGTGTCGGGGAGGGCCCTCCTTCACTACGATGCGGAGGCCATTAGCGAGCCGCGATTGGTCGACTGGTTCAACGAAGTCTGGGACGTGCTAGCGACCGAACTCACCAACCGGCAGGATTTGCAAGACGAAAAGGCGATTATCACCCACGCACGCAAGGAGATCCGCCGTCACATCAAGGCGTTTACCCATGAACTTTCTGGCTAGAAGAAAAAAGGTCCATATCCTCGCTTGTGTTCTGCGCCACGTGGTTCAGGGGCGAATCCGAATCGATTGTCACGCTCTTAAATACCTGCAAGCGGTATCGCGAGACCTGCAGGAACGGATGGAGTCGATCAACGGCATTACTTCGGTCACCCTGTCCCACCTGACACACAATGCGGTAGTGACCTTTGACGAATCCAGGATAAGTCAACCCAAGGTATTACTCGCTCTGGAACATGCAGTGAGCGCCTATTCGTTTACGGCCTTTCGTCGAGAGCGGGAGCAGACCGACAGGGCTGTGGTTGAAGAAAGAAACCTCAGTGAAGAGTCGTTCCTCTCCATGTTCGGCACCATTATCGGGGCCGGGACAGGACTGATTCTGATGGGGCTGCAACGCCGCACTGGTCTTATGCCCGCCATGGGCCTGTCCGCATTGCATAGTTCGGGCGGTCTTCTGACTCTGGGCCTATCGGCACCGATTTTTAAAAGTGGGGGGCAGGCGTTGATTCACAGTCGCCGCCCCAATGCCGACACGCTGAGTGCGGCAGCTATTCTCGCCAGCGTCCTTTCCGGAGCGGCCCCCTCCGCCATGACGGTGATCTTCCTCCATGAAATCGCCGAGCTTCTGACTGCCTACACCATGGACAAAACACGCAAGGCGATCAGCGACATGTTGTCCCAGGGAGAGGACTATGTATGGAGACGCACACGGGCTGGCCAATTAGAAAAGGTCGCCCTGGCCGACCTGATGGTCGACGATCTGGTGGTCGCGCACACCGGCGAAAAGATCTCGGTTGATGGGGTTGTCACCACAGGTTCGGCATCGGTCGACGAATCGGCGATCAACGGGGAGTTCATGCCGGCGACCAAGGTCAAGAACGCCGAAGTCTTTGCCGGCACCGTGGTCAAGGACGGCACGATTACCATCCGCAGCGTTAAAGTCGGTGACGACACAGCTGTGGCCCGCATCATCAAAATGGTGGAGGAGGCAGCGGACCACAAGGCGCCGATCCAGAACTTTGCCGATCGCTTCTCATCACAATTGTTGTTCGTCAACCTTTTCCTGGCAGGGACGGTCTTTGCCCTGACGCGCAATACTGCCCGAGCGCTGAACATGTTGATTATCGACTATTCTTGCGCTCTGAGGTTATCAACGGTGGCTGCTTTCAGCGCCTCAATCACAACCGCTGCCCGCAACGGTGTTCTGGTCAAGGGCAGCAATTATATAGAAACCCTGTCCGAATCGGACACCCTGGTTCTGGACAAAACCGGCACCCTGACCACCGGTCAGCCATCGGTGGAATCGATCATTCCCGTCAACGGCAAAGTCGGCGCCAATGAAGTCGTGCAACTGGCGGCGGCGGCGGAGGAGACCTCGTCCCACCCTCTGGCGACGGCAATTCTGAATAAGATGCTGGAGACAGGGTTGAAAATCCCGGCACACGGTGAAATCAAGGTGACCGTAGGCCGCGGTGTTGAAACGAAGGTTGGTCGGAGCATCGTCCGGGTCGGCAACAAACGGTTTATGAACAGTTTCGATATCCACACCCACCCTTTACGGGAAAAGGCGGCCAACCTGGCAATGGAGGGTCAAAGCATCGTCTATGTCTCCAAAGGAAAGCATGTGGTGGGGCTTCTTGGGATCAGCGACCCTCTGCGCGGCAACATGAAAAAGGCGATCAATCGCCTACGTTACTGCGGTGTAGATGACATCATCATGCTGACCGGGGACCAGGAACAACAGGCGGAGATCGTGGCCGGTCGCATGCAGATGGACCGCTACAAATCGGAACAGATGCCCGAGGACAAAGCGAATACGGTCCTTAAACTTCAGGCCAACGAAGCCAAGGTTTCGATGGTGGGGGATGGCATTAACGATGCTGCTGCCCTAGCTTATGCTGACGTGGGAATTGCTCTGGGAGGTGCCCGGACCGACATTGCCATGGAAGCGGCAGATATTACCATTGCCGGCGACAATCCGATGATGCTGCCGGCCATTTACGCCCTGTCCACCAAAACTATGGGGATCGTGAAACAGAACTTCACAACCGCCATCACGGTTAACAGTATGGGGCTTTTACTCGGAGGGATGGGGCTTTTGCCGGTCCTGGCCGGAGCTATACTTCATAATGCTTCGACCATATTGGTGGTAGGGAATTCCCTGCGTCTGCTGCTGCACGATATGAATGCAACGAGGACTTAAATGCCGACACCCGAAATTACTCTGGAGCACAACCTCCCCAACCGGGTCCGACTGCGTTTTTCGGTTCCTCCCAAACGACACAAGGATCTGACCAGGAAGGTCACCCGACTAACGGGGGTCAAATCGTTCACCTACACTGAAGTAACCCAGGGGGCGGTGGTGATCTTTGACCATCAGCGGATCGAGCTCCTGCGAATCCTCAAAACGATCGTCATGGTCCTCTCGTTGGAATACGGTCGGCAGCCGGTTCATATACGCCCAAACTGCAGCTATCGGTTTACCCCTTTGTCGCTGTTGTCTGCAGGGGCTATTGCAGGAGCCGCGGCTGCAACCCTGATGACTCCGATGCGACTTTATAGCTCGATTCTCCGCTGGGGATCGGTGGTTCTCACGGCCGGCGCTATTCTGGAACATGCCTCGGATGAGCTTAGACGCACCGGTTCTTTTGATTTTGAAAATCTGTCGATCGTCTACCTCATCAATTCGGTCCCCCAGAACTATCTGGTGCGTGGAACTGCCGTAACCTGGTTGGCGACCTTCAGTCGACACCTGATGCCTCTGAAACCCCAGGACGGGTTGAAGTTCGAGGTAATCGAAGGCGAAGATCATCAGACAGGAAAGCGTTACGACGATGTGATTATATCCGGCTGTATTGATGTGGGGTGCCTGGAAGGATCCCATCAATGCGGGAATAAGTCGATGGTTCTTCAAGGCCTGGCGGTTGCTTCCAGCAAATACGCCGTGACTTGATTTCAGGTTCGCCCTTTTTGGGCTATAGCCCCAAACTCTTAGCAGGAATTCTTTGGTGAAGAGCCAAAGGGAGAATTTAACCTCATTTCCCAAGGAGAGAGAGATGACCGACAACAAATTCCTTCTGGGCGCAGCCATCGGCCTCGGCACCGCAGCCGCCGGTTACGTTATGTACAAAAAGAACCAGGACAAGATTGACAGTTTCCTGCGTGATCAGGGGTTTAATATTCCTGTCGTCGAAGGAGCCGGATATGACAACATGTCTCTGGAAGACTTGGTGTTGAACAAAGAACGCCTGGAAGACCTGATCGCCGAGAAAGAGGTGGACACCAAGAAGTAGTTATCTGCGGTAAGGCAACGGCTTCATCCTCTGAGCAAGAAAGGACACCATGCATATTCTCAGCAGCACCCCCGGCCGCCTTCGTGTGGCCCATCCGTCGTTGAAACAACCGCAGATCATGTCGGATGTTGTTCATTGCATGCAGGGAATCGAAGGTGTGGAGTCGGCTGAGGGGCAGACTCTGACAGGCAGTATACTGATCTATTACAACGATGAGATCATGAAAGAACTGGATCTTGTCCACGATCTGCTTGAGGACATACGAAGTTCCTTCCTACCGGCCTTTCCAGCGAAACGACACGCGCTGTTCCATAAAGGCAACAGTCAATGGCGCAACTTGCTGCAACTGGGGATGCTGGGGTCACTTCTGGTCTGCACCGTGACCGGATTTACCGGCGCCAAAAAGGTCCATCTGGTTACAGGA
>JANQIN010000142.1 GCA_028282145.1 Thermodesulfobacteriota bacterium
TCGGCGGATAGGAAGCACCCAACAGGTTGATACCGAAGATCGCGCCGGAACCAAGCAGCTCACGCACAGCGCCCAGAACGACCATGGCAGCTGTAAAGCCGATGCCCATGCCCAATCCATCGATAAACGAGATGAACAGACCATTCTTGGAGGCAAAGCCTTCCGCGCGGCCAAGGATCAGGCAGTTACACACGATCAGCGGGATAAACAGGCCCAGCGCTTTGTGCAGGTCGTAGACATACGCTTCCATACACAGCTGTACGATAACAACGAAGGACGCGATAATCACGATAAAGGCCGGAATCCGGACACCGCTGGGAATGACACTGCGCAGCATCGAAACAACGATGTTGGAGCAGATCAGAACGGCGGCCGAAGCCACGCCCATACCGAGGCCGTTTTCTGCGGTCGAAGTAACCGCCAGAACCGGACAGAGGCCCAGCAGCAGTTTAAATACGGGGTTCTCTTTCCAGAAACCCTGTGTCAATACGGTCATTGTGTTCATGGTTTCTCCCCTTATTTCAGGATCTTGTCTTTATTAGCGTCAAAGAACTTCAGACCCTTGCCCACCGAGGCCAGAATGGCACGCGGGGTCACCGTTGCACCGGTCTTACTTTCGAAAACACCACCGTCCTTGATGACACGCCAGTCGGTATTCACATCCTTACCGTTGGCCTGGCTCTGCCATTCTTCGGTGACATACAGGTCATACAGACCGGGGGTCTCCGTGTGGTTCAGGACCTCAATACCGGTCACCTTGCCGTCGGGAGAGAAACCGACCACCGAGGTGATGGGGCCGGCATAGCCATCGGGAGCGACGACTTCGAGAGCGATACCAACGATGGCGTCGCCCTTTTTAGCAATGTTAAATACCGTACCGTCGACATCAACGGTGGTGTTAACAATATCGTTGTCAAATTCCATCGGAAGAACCGCTTTAAGGGCTTCCGTCTTGACCTTCAGACGGATGGCCGCAATCGGCTCTTTGGTCATGTCGTACACAAACGCCAGACACCCGCCGGCAACGGCGGCGATGGCAGTAAGGACGACGGCGAGACGTGCAATGTCTTTCATGTCATGCCCTCCTTAGGCCTTCTGCGCCGAAGTACCGAATACGGTCGGCTTGGTGTAGCGGTCGATAATGGGAACCGCGGAGTTCATCAGCAGGATCGCGAAGGCCACACCTTCGGGGAAGCTGGCGTACACACGGATCAGGATGGTCAGGATACCGCAGCCGGCGCCGAAGATCAGCATCCCCTTGCTCGACAGCGGGGAGGTGACCATGTCGGTCGCCATGAAGAAGGCACCGAGGATCATACCACCGGTAAAGAGGTGGAAGATCGGGTTGGCGTTGGTTTCGGGGTTGATCATCCACAGCAGGCCGGACAGCACCATGGCGGCACCGATAAAGCTCACGGGAGTTTCCCAGGTGATGACCTTGCGGTAGAACATATAAACCGCGCCCAGCAGCAGGGCCAGGGAGGAGGCTGCACCAACGCAGCCGGCCTGGTTCCCCAGGAAGTAGGCCGCCAAGTCAAACGACTCGGGAATCTTACCGGTCAGCATCAGGCTGGTGCCCAGCTCACCCAGAGGGGTGGCCATCGACTTCAGGTCGGCAGCGGAGGTGACGAAACCACCGGGTGCACGCCAGTCAGTCATCTGCGCCGGGAAGCTGATCAGCAGAGCGGTCCGCGCAACCAGTGCCGGGTTAAATGTGTTGTAACCCAGACCACCGAAAATCACCTTGGCCATCGGAATGGCGAAGATGGCGCCGACGAAGCACATCCAGATCGGAGCACTCGGCGGCAGGTTGAAAGCCAGCAGCAGACCGGTCAGAGCTGCGGAGTAGTCGCAGATGGTGGTCGGTTGCTTCATGATCTTGTTGCAGGCCCATTCGGCAGCCACACAGAAGATGGTGCAGGCGGCCATAACGATCACAGCCGGCATACCGAAGAAGAAGACGGTGGCGATACACGCAGGCACCATCGCGATAATAACGTCCAGCATCACCCGCTGGGTCGACTCCCCACTTTCGAGATGCGGGGACGGTGACAGAATAATCTGATTCTCCACGTCTCTGACTCCTATGACTTTGCAGCCCAGATGGCGTTTTTCGCTTGGCGAATCGCCTGGACCAGCGGGATGTTAGACGGACAGACAAAGCCGCAGCAGCCGCATTCGACACAATCGTTTGCGCAAGCTTCTTCCGCCGCTTCAACTTCGTTGTAGGAAATAGCGCTGTAGATCGTGGTCGGCATCAGGCGAACCGGGCAGACGCTGACACAACGGCCGCAACGGATGCAGGGGCCGATCTTGGTCTCGCGCACCATGTCCTTGCCGAAGAGCAGGACACCGGAGGTACCGCGGCAGACCGGAGCGTCGAGGCTCGGCAGCGCGTTCCCCATCATCGGGCCACCGTGGATGATCTTGACCGCTTCTTCGGTCAGACCGCCGCACTGCTCGATCAGGAAGCTCATCGGGGTACCGATACGAACCAGCAGGTTCTTGGGTTCCTTGACGATCGCACCGGAGATGGTGACGACACGCTCAATGAAGGGCTTGCCTTCACGAACCGCATCGGAAACAGCCGCCACGGTACCGACGTTCTGAACCACAACGCCGACGTCCATCGGCAGACCGCCGGAGGGAACCTCACGGCCGGTCTCGGCGTCGATCAGACGCTTCTCGCAACCCTGGGGATACTGAAGCTTCAGCGGGGTGACCTTGACGCCCTGAGACTTACCCACCTCGGTGCACTTGTCGATGGCGTCGGGCTTGTTGACCTCGATGCCGATGCAGGCTTCGTCAACACCCAGAACCTTCTTGACCAGCTGAATCCCGTCCATCATCCGATCGGTCTGTTCCAGCATCAAGCGGTGGTCAGCGGTGAGGAAAGGCTCACACTCAACACCGTTCAGCAGGAACTTGTCGATCTTCTTGTCGTCGGGAGGGGACAGCTTGACGTGGGTCGGGAAGGCCGCGCCGCCCATACCACAGACACCGGCACCGGAGATCTTGGCTTTGATTTCGTCAATAGTGGCCTTTTCGGGATCGATCCCTTCCAGACCATCCACCCACTCATCGTTGCCGTCCGGCTCGATGACAACACACATGCTGTCGGTGCCGTAGGGGTGCAGACGCATCTCCACCGCCTTGACGGTACCGGAGGTGGAAGCATGAATCGGCAGAGAAACGAAGCCGGCGGGTTCGGCAATCACCTGACCCTTTTTGACTTCGTCACCCTTCTTCACCAAGCACTTGGCAGGAGCGCCGATATGCTGGCTCAGAGGGATGATCAGCTCTTCAGGCAGAGGGCAGACCTCGATCGCCTTTTTATCCGTGAAATGCTTAAAGTCATCAGGCGGATGCAAGCCGCCTTTAAAGCTCTTTGCATCGTACTTAGTGGATTCCATCTTTATATATCCTCAACCGTTAGAGTGTCGTTTAGGAGGCCTGGTCGACCGAGTTCGGCATCACCAGCTTGCTGCCCTCGGGGTAACCCTCGGTCGCAAAGTCACGGATACACTTGGTCGGGCATACTTCGATGCCGGCATTAATGTCTTCGGCCTTCTTCTCGTAATCGACACGAGCGAGGAAGTTCTCGATGACATACCCTTCTTCCGAACCCTTCTTCTTACACAGGGTGCAGCCGATGCAACCGACCGTGCAGTACTTCTTGACGGCGGGGCCCTTGTCGTTGCTGTTACACATGACGTGGGTGGTTGCGCTGATCGGAGCCATCACAATGCACTTACGCGGGCAGGCCGGTACACACTTCTGGCAACCGGTGCACTTTTCGCGGTCGATGACGGCCAGGCCGTCTTCGGTGATCTCGATGGCGTCAAAGGGGCAGACACGCTGACAGGTACCCAGCCCCATGCAGCCACCGGGGCAGGTCTTGGGACCACCGGCGATCTGCTGGGCGGCGTTACAGTCTTCGATGCCCAGGTACTTGTACTTGTTCTTGGCTTTGACATTGTCACCCTGACAGATAACAACGGCGACTTCGGCTTCGCTCGCATCGGCGGTGACACCGAGGATACCGGCGATCTTCTCAACCAGACCGGCACCACCCGGAGGGCAGCCGGTAATCTCGATGGTGCCTTCGACACACCCCTTGGCAAAGGCGGAACAACCGGGGAGGCCGCAGCCACCGCAGTTCGCGCCCGGGAGGACTTCGGAGATCGCCAGTTCGCGGGGATCCACTTCAACATGAAACTTCTTGGCAGCCAGGCCCAGAGTAATGGCAAAAAACAGGGCAACTGCACCAACGGCGATAATTGCTGTCAACATAATGATCTATCCTCCGCTGCTTAGCCTTTAACCATGCCGCCGAAGCCCATAAAGGCCATCGACAACAGGCCGCCGGCTACCATCGCAATGGCAACGCCGCGGAACGGTTTGGGAACAGGGGCCCTGTCCAGGCTCTCGCGAATACCGGCAAACAGCACCATGGCCAGGGTAAAACCTGCACCGGCACCGATCGAAAAGACCACCGACTCAATGAAGCTGTAGGTCTTCTGGATGTTCAACAGACACAGACCCAAAACCGCACAGTTGGTGGTGATGAGGGGCAGGAAGATACCCAGCGCCTGATACAGGGCGGGCGAAGTCTTCTGAACCACCATCTCAACCAGCTGAACCAGCGAGGCGATGACAAGGATAAATACCAGGGTCTGCAGGTACTCAATCTGGAAGGGTTCCAGAATGTAGTACTGGGCAAGCCAGGTAAAGACGGTGGCGACGGTACTAACAAAGATAACCGCCATCCCCATACCCACGGCCGTTTCAACCTTCTTCGATACACCCAGGAATGGGCAGATACCCAAGAATCGGGCCAACACGAAGTTGTTGACGAAAACGGCGCTGACAAAAATCAGCAGAAGTTCAGTCATTGTTTACTCTCTCTCTCCACGGCAGGTGATGAATTGAAATTGGTCTTACCACTTCCGGCAGATTTTGTAGCCCGCCAAGGGGTAAATTGTCAAGTCTTTTTTGCCCGTCAGCCCTGCAAAAGCGCGGAGTTTCGGTATTGATAATCGGTTGCAACTTGTGGCAATCTAAGCCCCCTGTCTTACCTTGACATCCTAAAGGCTGCATGATACCCAATCGACAGAGGTTTTCCCCCTGTTCGGGCCGCTATCCGGCCCACGTTGACCGCTATTCTTCCCCACAGGAGGCTCGTGTGAACCATAAGAAATCCCAGGCGGCGTTTGAAACAGCGAAAGTCCGTATTCCCGGCGGCGTCAACAGCCCCGTGCGCGCCTTCAAATCGGTCGGTTGCGACCCGATCTTTATTGCCAGCGCCAAAGGCTCCACGATTACCGATATCGACGGCAACAGCTACATCGATTATGTCGGTTCCTGGGGACCGATGATCCTGGGTCACTGCCATCCCAAAGTGGTGGAAGCGATCCAGAGCGCCGCTGCTCAAGGAGCCAGCTACGGCGCCCCCACCGAACTGGAAACCCAACTGGCGGAACGGGTCTGTGACGCCTATCCCAATATCGAGATGGTTCGGATGGTCTCCTCCGGCACTGAAGCCACCATGTCGGCGATCCGCCTGGCGCGTGGCTACACCGGCCGGGACAAGATCCTCAAATTCGATGGATGCTATCACGGTCACGCCGACAGCCTGCTGGTCAACGCCGGTTCCGGCGCCGCCACTTTCGGTGTTCCTAGTTCCCCCGGAGTACCGGAGGATTTCGCCAAGCACACCCTCACCGCTACCTACAACGACATGGATGAGGTTCGTCGTCTGGTGATGCAGAACAAGGGCGAAGTCGCCGCCATTATCCTGGAGCCGATCGCTGGAAACATGGGCTGCGTCCCGCCCCTGCCCGGCTTCCTGCAGAAGTTGCGTCAGCTGTGTGACGATGAAGAGATCGTTCTGATTGTCGACGAGGTCATGACCGGCTTCCGGGTCGCCTACGGCGGCGCTCAGGAACGGTTCGATATCCGTGGAGACTTGGTCTGTCTCGGCAAGATCATCGGTGGCGGCCTGCCTGTCGGCGCCTTTGGCGGCAAGCGGGAAATTATGGAAAAACTCTCCCCCGAAGGCGGCGTCTATCAGGCCGGAACCCTGTCCGGGAACCCCCTGGCCATGTCCGCCGGCATCGCCACCCTCGATCTGCTGAAAGAAGATGGCTTCTACGATCAGATTGAAGAGAAATCGGCCTATCTCGAAAAAGGCCTCAGCCAGGTCACCGGCGCCAGCAAGATTCCAACCTGCTGGCAACGGGTCGGCGGCATGTTCTGTACCTATTTCCAGGAAGGCCCTGTGACCTCCTTTGCCGACGCCAAGCGCAGCGATCTGGACCGTTTCGGACTCTTTTTCCGGCGGATGCTCGACGAGGGGATCAACCTGGCTCCCAGCCAGTTTGAAGCCGGCTTTATGAGTATCGCGCACACGAAGGAAAATCTGGACAAGACAATCGCTGCGGTCGATAAAGTTCTTAAAACGCTGGACTAACAGGATATCCAGGTCCATTTCCGGCGTGATCGAAAGCACAGGATCTCGTTGAATGAACAACGTTTTTTCCCTCGAAAAAACTCTGCTTGAACGGGGGACAAAGCGATTGACAGGCAGGGACCCGCGTGCTAAAAATCAGCGGGTATAAATTGGTCAGACCACCGGAGAAAAGAGGCCATGGGCCGAAAAGAACGGCGCGAACTGTACAAATCCATGGGGTTCCTCTCCAGCCTGGGGATCAACATGGTGGTCTCCACCCTGATCGGCCTCGCCATGGGGCACTATCTCGATCAGTGGCTGGGTACCCGCCCCTGGCTAACGGTAATCTTCCTGATTTTCGGCATTATCGCCGGCTTCAGAAATATTTTCATCCTGACCAATATGGAACTGAAGCGGCAGCAGGAGAAGAACGATAGCGATCACGACAACGGATGAACAGGCTCTCAGGAGTCTGGCCCGGCGCAACTGGATCATTCTAATTCTTCTGCTGGCAATCAGCGCCTTGTTCAGTACACTGGAGTTCGTTCTTGGAGTACTGACCGGAGGCATCCTGGTGATACTGAGCTATCACCGGTTGCAATATATGTTGTACGGCCTGGTTGCTGAACCGACCCAGCGGATGGCCAAAAAGACGCTTTGGAGCACAATGCTCAAACTGGTTGCCCTGGCCGCACTGATGGCGGCAATTCTGGTAACCGGCAAGATACACCCTATCGGGCTGGCAGTTGGACTTTCGGTTGTGGTGATTAACCTGCTGTGGACCACGGGAAGACGGATACTGTCACACAAGGAGTAATTTGGTATGGACAAACCAGTACTGCATCCATTCATGTACCTCGAATGGCTGGCCGACAAGATCGGCCTGCACCTCGGGGTCCACGTGCTTTATGCCGTGTTCGTCGTTCTGTTCCTGGTCGCGGTCGGCTTCTTCGCCTCCCGTAACCTGCAGACCGTCCCGTCCGGCATGCAGAATTTCTTTGAGGTGATCCTCGAAGGGATTGAAAACCTGATTCTGGAGACCATGGGACCCAAAGGTGTGGCGTATCTGCCGATGCTGGTCACCTTCGCCCTGTTTATCCTGGTATCGAACCTGATCGCGCTGGTCCCCGGCTTCTTTCCGCCGACCGCCAACGTCAACACCAACCTGGCCCTGGCGCTGATCGTCTTCACCATGACCCACGTCATCGGCTTCAAAGAGCACGGCTTCGCTTACCTGAAGCACTTTATGGGTCCGATCGCTGCACTGGCGCCGCTGGTGTTCATTATTGAGATTATCGGTCACCTGGCACGTCCGGTCTCCCTGATGCTGCGTCTGTTCGGCAACATGTACGGCCACGAGATCGTGCTGGCCATCTTTCTGTTCCTGGCCCCGATTCTGGTCCCGTCGATCATGATGGGAATGGGTGTTCTGGTTGCCCTGATTCAGACCTTCGTCTTCACCCTGTTGGCGATGATCTACATCGGTGGCGCTCTGGAAGAGGCTCACTAAAATAGTTCGCAAATAGGCCTTGCAAGCTCCGGCCTGCATAGGCATAATTGCCCAACCGTCCTATACAGATATAGGAACAACACTCGAGAGAAGGAGAAACAAAATGGACTTTTTCACTATGTGCATGATCGCTGCTGGTTTCGGTATGGCTATCGGTGCTTTCGGTACCGGCCTGGGTCAGGGTATCGCCATCAAGTCCGCCGTTGAAGGTGTGGCTCGCAACCCGGCAGCTTCCGGTAAGATCCTGACCACCATGATGATCGGTCTGGCCATGATCGAATCCCTGGCGATCTACGTTTTCGTTGTTGCCATGATCATTCTGTTCGCCAACCCGTTCACCGAGCAGGTTGTCGCTCTGCTTTCCAAGTAATTCGGCCTGCCTCAACCTGCGGGTTGAACCCCAAGCAACATCCGAGAGCGCCTCATATGAGGCGCTCTTTTTTGTTTGATCTCCCCCATGATCGTTTCCAGAAGGTAACATTGAAACCGACACCTGCTTGTTCATGTCACCAAACAGAAACAGTCCGGTTTCTACCCTCTCACAGCGAACAGCCCTTCTGCATCGTGACACACCTCTCAACTTGCTGAATTCCCACAGTTTTTATGCGCTTTCACCTTCGAAACCACAGCGTCTTAAAAAAGGGCTTTCTGGCATATATATCGCAGATATGCAGGGAGGCCGGCTCTGTCTGTCCACCCACGCCGTCGTATTGAGCCGGCGATAAAAGAATCGACAGGACCACCTCCAAAAGTCGACAAAGTAGGTTATACTTAGCCATTTGTTGCCGCCAGGCGATTTTGCCTTACGTCAAAGCTTTTTACCGGACCTTTACGCTAGGGTCGGTAGGCTGAAAATAGAAACAACAAGTTTGTGTGCTTTCACACGTATTTCACTGAAGGAGGTCTGAACTGTGAAAAATCACGTCTGGCGACCACTGATCGTGGTCTTCGCTATCGTGGCGGTTATCCTCGCCTTTCGAGCGTGGTACGTCCCCGAAGATTTCGGGAGCCACGATCGAGGATTCACTTTTGGGTTCCATCGTCTGAGTAATGAGCAGGAATGGAAGGACTTCCCTTCCAAATATCAGAGTGCCGACTATTGTGCCAACTGTCACGAAGAGCGCGCGGAGGAGTCGGCCAACGGCAAGCATGCCACTATCGGCTGTCAGAGCTGCCACGGTCCTGCCCTGGAGCACCCGGACAACCCCGAAAAAATGCCCATCGACCGCAGCCGCGATCTCTGTATCCGTTGCCATTCTGAGCTGGTAATGCCTTCCAGCGCTCGCAACGATATTCCCGGCATCGATCCTGCCGAGCATAACGTTGATATGGAGTGTGCGGATTGTCACAACTCTCACGCTCCCAATCTGATGGAAATGGAGATGTGACATGAAGAGACGTGACTTTCTGAAAAATACCGCCATCTTTGTCACAGGCGCTGCCACCGTGCCCGCCGGTCTGGAATTTATGACCGTCAAGGAGGCCCTGGCGGCGACACCGGACGTCCGCTGGGGCTTTCTGGTCGACACCCATAAGTGCATCGGCTGTGGCTTGTGTGTCAAAGCCTGCAAGACGGAAAACGAAATCCCTCTTGAAGCGAACGTCTCCCGGACCTGGGTGGAACGTTACATCATCAAGAAGGACGGTGAAGTCCTTATCGACAGTCCTAAGGCGGCGCTGAACGGTTTCACCTCCAAAGAGAGTGACCAGAATGCTGCAGGGATGTTCAAAGTGGACGACGAAGATATCGCCCAGGCTTTCTTTGTTCCCAAGCTCTGCAACCACTGTGACGTCCCCTCCTGCGTCCAGGTCTGCCCCGTCGGCGCCACTTACCAGACCAAAGACGGTGTCGTGCTGGTCGACCGCAAGTGGTGTATTGGTTGTGGTTACTGTGTCATGGGCTGCCCTTACGCCATGCGCTTCTTTCATCCGACCGAGCACGTCGTTGACAAGTGCACCTTCTGTTACCACCGTATCTCCAATGACGAGAACTCGGCTTGCGCTCAGGCCTGCCCCACCGGTGCTCGCGTGATCGGTAACCTGAGAGACCCCGAAGATCCCGTTTCCAAGACGATCATGAACGAACGGGTGGGTGTGCTGCGTTCCGAATATGGAACCAAGCCGCAGATCTTCTATCTCGGGTTGAATAAGGAGGTGCGTTAATCATGCTTGAACTATTGACTGCATTAACGGTTCACGGTGAAGCCTGGACCGTCAAGGAAATGTTCGTTCTACCGAACGAATACATTTACTGGGCCATCCAGATCGTTATGTACCCCTACATGACCGGCCTGGTTGCCGGCGCCTTCGTCCTCTCCTCGCTGTACCATGTGTTTGGTATCGAGAAGCTCAAAGAGATCGCTCGCTTTGCGCTGGTTTTCTCCTTTGCGTTGCTGCCGGTCGCGATGCTGCCGCTGCTGCTCCACCTGAGTCAGCCGTTCCGCGGCATTCACGTCATGATGACCCCGCACTTTACCTCAGCCATTTCGGCCTTCGGTATCGTGTTTATGACCTACGCCTGTATCGTTGCGGCGGAGATCTGGTTCGTCTACCGCAAGTTCTTTGTCGAATCGGTCCAGCGGCTGAAGGCCAAAGAAGACCGGACCGCCTTTGAGGGGCTGCTGCTGCTCGTCTACAAGTGCATCTGCCTCGGCGCCTACGACCTCAGCGACGAAGCCCTGAAAGCCGACCACAAAGCGGTCTCCATCCTGGCCGGCATCGGAATCCCCGTCGCCTGCTTCCTGCACGGCTACGCCGGCTTTATCTTCGGTTCCGTCAAGGCAAATGCCTTGTGGTTGACTCCGCTGATGCCGGTCATCTTCATCTGCTCCGCCGTCGTCTCCGGCATCGCGCTCTGTATCGTCAGCTACGTGATCTTCATGGAGATCCGTAAGTTCGCTGCCAAGCGCAAGTCCAACTTGCTGCTGCCCGATGCCCTGGCACATGGTCGGGACAACGTTGGTTACGAGAAGTTGCGCGCCGTTGAAGAATACGAGGTCAAGATTTCGTCCCAATACCTGAAGGCCTTTATCATTCTGGCGGTGGTGCTGGAGTTGCTGGATATCATCTTCCGTGGATACACCCAGGTGAAATCCTGGGACATCCTGCGCGAAGTTCTGTTCGGTATCGACTTCATCAAGATCTGGGTTTACCAGTACGGTATCGGTAACCTGATTCCGTTTATCCTGCTGCTGCTGCCGGGCATGACGATCCGTCGTGCGGTGACCGCCTCCTGTCTGATCCTGTTCGGCGTGTTTATGATGCGCTGGAACGTCGTTATCGGCGGTCAGGCGTTCTCCTCCAGCTTCGCCGGCTTTATGCACTACCATATGCCGATTGTCCCGACCAACGTCGAGACTTTCAAAGAAGGCCTTGCCGGTGCATCGCTCGTCGTTATTGCACCGTTCGTGATCTTCTACTTCCTCAACATGCTGATTCCGGCATTTATGGAAGACAAAGACGCACATTAGATTCCGCCACACGTCCTCTCCAAGGACAGGAGCCGCCTTTCAAGGCGGCTCGACAATTTTGATGAGGGAGCCTTTCATGGCTCCCTCATTTTCGTTGCGCAAAAGCGCGATTTTCACCTTGAACCTTACAGTTGGGCTCTGGGCTCGACGCTCTTCCTAAATTTTCTAATGTTTTGGATGATTTGCGGATGACAGCCATGTTCCTTTGAGGGATACTTCTCCC
>JANQIN010000154.1 GCA_028282145.1 Thermodesulfobacteriota bacterium
TGGCGCGCCGGGGAAGATTCGAACTCCCGACCTTCTGATCCGTAGTCAGACGCTCTATCCAGCTGAGCTACCGGCGCACAGGAACGTTGTTATCGCTGATTTCAGCCTTAGTGTCAAGCACTTTCAACGAAAAAAGCGACCCTCGTCGGCCACCTTCGAAAAGTCTACTCAACATCGGCCTCCCCGCAACTTGCCTGGGGAAAAGAACTGGCGGAGAAGGAGGGATTCGCTCACTACGTTCAAGACATCACGTCTTTCACTGCGTCAGCTCCCCTCGCCTTGCTGCCGCGACCATCCAGGTTGCTGTTCAGACATTCAGTCTGCGCATCGGCTCGCTTCGAATCCCACCAATTGTGTAAAAAACTGGCGGAGAAGGAGGGATTCGAACCCTCGGTACAGGTTTTGCCCGTACACTCGCTTAGCAGGCGAGCGCCTTCGACCGACTCGGCCACTTCTCCGCACTCTGTTCTTTTTTGCCGCGCCGGACTGCTCTGATGGCGCAACGAAGGGGGAGTGTATCGAAAAACCTATTTGTTGTAAAGACAGAAAAGGGGAGAAAAAGGTGAATTTTTGCCCAAAAAATTATGGGCAAAAGACTTAAAAAACCAGGGAGTTCAACCTCGTCGTGAACATCACTTCTTTCCTATCGTGACCCACTTGCCTTGTGGTCTCTCGCGAACACAAGTGCTCGATGGGGCTGAGGGGTCGAGAAGGGTCCGAGGGATATTCGCCTGAAAGGCATCATCGAGGGATTAGGTCAGAGGGTGGGATTCGCCTACTTCGTTGAAGACATCATGTCTTCTCCTGCGTAGGCTCCCCTCCGTTCGCTGACGTGGCCATCCCTGGCCGCTTTTCCCACATTAAGTGGGCGCTCACTACGCTTCGAATCCCACCCGGTAAATTAAAAGGCCGTACCCCGCTTGGGGTACGGCCTTTTGAATTGGCGGAGAGGGTGGGATTCGAACCCACGGTACCCGGAGGTACGCTAGTTTTCAAGACTAGAGCCTTCAACCGCTCGGCCACCTCTCCGTATTCTCTTTTTCGAGCCTCTTGTAAAGGTCTGAATCGTTATGAGATCGAGCGAAAACGTTCTGCGCAAGGATAAGGAACCAAAACGCCGGAAGCGTAACTGTGGCTACGTTGAGGACGTTTTTGCGACGTAGACGCCGCCCAGGGCTTTTGCAGCCGATCGCAATAGATTTATGACTTTTGCATGAGGCTCACCTTATTTAATGACTTCGGCACCACCCATGTAGGGACGCAGGGCCTCGGGGATCACCACCGAGCCGTCGGCCTGCTGGTAGTTCTCCAGCACCGCTACCAGGGTCCGTCCCACCGCCAGGCCGGAGCCGTTGAGGGTGTGGACAAACTCGGGCTTGGACTTGGCGTCGCGACGGAAGCGGATTCCAGCCCGGCGGGCCTGGAAGTCGCGGAAGTTGGAGCAGCTGCTGATCTCGCGATAGGTGTCCTGCCCCGGCAGCCAGACCTCAATATCGTAAGTTCGAGCAGCGGAGAAACCGATATCGCCGGTGCAGAGATCGACCACCCGGTACGGCAGTTCCAACTTCTGCAGGATCGCCTCGGCGTCGAGCAACAGGGATTCGAGTTCCTGCTCCGACTGCTCCGGCAGGGCGAACTTGACCAGTTCAACCTTGTTGAACTGATGCTGGCGAATCAGCCCGCGGACATCCCGCCCGTGAGACCCGGCTTCGGCACGAAAGCAGGGGGTGTAGGCGGTGTAGTAGTACGGCAGCTGGTCCGGGCCGATGATCTCGTCCCGATGGATATTGGTCACCGGAACCTCAGCCGTCGGAATCAGGAAGTAATCCTGAGCGGCGAGATGGAACAGGTCCTCCTCGAACTTAGGCAGCTGACCGGTGCCGGTGAGGCTGTCCCGGTTGACCATAAAGGGTGGCAGCATCTCGGTGTATTTGCCGCTGAGGGTGTGCTGATCGAGCATAAAGTTGATCAGCGCCCGCTCCAGCCGTGCTCCCAGCCCCTTGTAGAGGGCAAAACGGGCACCGGTGATTTTGGCAGCACACTCAAAGTCGAGAATCCCCAGATCCTCGCCCAGGTCCCAGTGGGCCTTGGCTTCAAAGTCGAACGCCTTGGGCTCGCCCCATTTCTTAACCTCTTTGTTGTCGTCCTCGGAGGTCCCGACCGGAATTACCTCGTCCGGCAGGTTCGGCAGGGTCAGCAAGAGGGATTTGAGCTCCTCTTCCACCCCCTTGAGGTCATCGTCGATCCCTTTGATACGGGCCGACACCTCTTTCATCCGGGCGATCTCACCTTGAACCTGGCTCTTGTCCTTGGTTTTGCCGATCAGAGCCGAGACTTTGTTCTTTTCGGCCTTCAACGTCTCGGTTTCCGTCATCAGCTCCCGGCGACGGGTGTCCAGATCCCGGAAAGCAGAGAGATCGGGAGCGTTGCCACGGGTCGTGAGGCGGCGTTCCACCTCTTCCAGATTGTCTCGGACAAATTTCAGATCCAACATGGGATGGGTCCTCTGTAGAGAGTCATTTCTTCCGGCGGTTTTTTACCACCAATAGGGCCAATCGTCAATGAAAGCCAGCCCGATCGTCCTATTCTTTTTCCCGTTTACCCTTGATCCACCAGTCGATATCGTCATCGAACCACCAGTGGGTCGAATCGGTGGTCCAGATGGTGTCGGCCAGTTCCTGGGCGACTTCGGTTTTCAGGCGCTGCTTCGCCGCCGGAAGCCACTCCTCAGCATTCCGATTGCCGAGATCGTGATATTCCTTGAGCGCCAGGATCATCTCCAGTTGATCGGCGTCGTGGGCGATCTTCGATTCGGGAGTCTCCCGATCCGCAAATTCCCGGTGGATGCTGCGATAGTCGTCGCCGAAAGGTAGGGTACGGGCCAGATCATCAACTGCCGCATCTTCATCGACCTTGACATACTTCTTGTTGACGTAATTCATATCGCCGGTACGGGCTTCGGGGATATCATGAAAAAGGCAAAGTTCGGTCACCCGCCCCGTATCGACGGTCCCGTCCATCTTGGCCAGAGTATAGCCGATGATGGCAGTTCGGAAGATATGCTCCGCCACCGATTCGGCGCCCGATCCCAAAAACTGGAAGCCGGTCCGCGGGGTACGCTTAAGCATCCCGACTTCAAAAAGAAAGTTCGCCAGATTCTTCATCTGCTACTCCTATATCTACCGGCTCGAGCCCATGGAAGGGCGAGCCAGAACAGGAAGTGAGAACTCCTGTTCTGTAAGCGAAGGCAAACCGCGCTTGCCGAAGCGAGCATGCAAAGAGCCACGGATGGCAATTTGCATCCAACAGTTAACTCAGACGTATTGCGACAACACCGGCGATGATCAGACCGGCCGACAACAGACGAATCCGTCCACAGGATTCCTTGAGAAACATTACTCCCACCAGCACGCCGACCAGCAGGCTGGCCTGTCGGATCTGCACCGCGTAGCTGACCGGCGCCATCTGCAGCCCAAACCGAAACGGCAGAAAAGAGCCCATCAGTACCGGACCGGCCAGCAGGACCAGATGGCGGGAACGGTTCCATTCTGCCTTCAATCGGCCGCCAAAACCAGCGCGAAAAAGGTTCAGCGACAAAAAGAGCCACATAAAGATCACCAGCAGGTAGGTGAAATAGAATGGCGAATAGAGTCCGACCCCGGTCTTATCGGACAGGGCGCCGAAGGAGTAGGACAGGCCGGCTCCCAGAGCGCAGAGGATCGCCGGGTTGAACCCTTCCCGGAACGGTCGCAGCACACCGGTCGGTGCCAGGGTCTGCAGCTGCACCCCGTAGGCCCCGGCCACCACCAGCAAAATGCCGAAAAGTCCCTGGGCCGACAGTTTCTCTCCCAGAAAGAGGACCCCCCAGAGAGGAACCCACAGCATGGAGGTCTGGCTCAGGGGATAGATCAGCGAGAGATCGGCATCCTGCCTGTAAGCCATACCGTTGAGTAAATGAAACAGAGCAAAGCAACCGGCCCCCGCGATCGCCAGCAACAACACCGGCCAGGACAGGTCGGGCATGGCGCCGGGCAGCGCGAGAACCGTCGCCTGCATCAGAATCAGGGAGGCGGCAAACATCCACCAGATAAAGGCGATCTTGTCACCGCTGTGCTTGACCAGCAGGTTCCAGGCGGCGTGCATCACCGCCGAACCGAGCAGCAATAATAGGGCAAAGGTGCTCAAACTCTGGTATCCTACGAGAAAATGGGTGCGGCCAGAGCATACCACAGTCGTTCCCGTTTCTCGAACGCCACGCCTCAACCCTTTTCCGGGGAGATTTCGATGTCCACGACCCGTATTGAGAAAGACTCCATGGGGGAGATGCAGGTCCCTGTCGATGCCCTTTACGGCGCCCAGACCGCCCGTGCTGTGGACAACTTCCCCATCTCCGGCCAACGTCTTCCCCGCGCCATGATTCGGGCCCTCGGCCTGATCAAACAGGAAGCGGCCAAGACCAACTACGAACTGGGCCTGCTCGACCAGCGACTGGCGGTGGCGATTATCGATGCCGCGGAAGAGGTGATCCTCGGCACTCTGGACGACCACTTCCCCGTGGACATCTACCAGACCGGCTCCGGCACCAGTTCCAATATGAATACCAACGAGGTGATCGCCAATCGGGCTTCCCAGCTGCTGGACGATCCGCCCGGACACCGGTCGATTCATCCCAACGACCACGTCAATCTGGGACAGTCGAGCAACGATGTTTTCCCGACAGCGATCCATATTGCGGCCGCCGAGGAAATCGTCACCGAACTACTGCCGGTTCTGGCCAGCCTTGAACAGGCGCTGAATCTCAAGACACGCCACTTCAACGATATCGTCAAAGTCGGGCGGACCCACCTGCAGGACGCGGTTCCGATTCGGATGGGTCAGGTTTTCTCCGGTTATGCCCGTCAGGTGGAGCTGTCGGGTAAACGGTTGCAGGAGGCGGTGAACGATCTCCTGGAACTCCCCCTTGGTGGAACCGCCATCGGTACCGGACTGAACGCCCACCCCGAATTCGCAAGCCAGGTGATCCGGGGTTTGGCCGCCGTTCTCGACCTGCCTTTCAAGGAAGCCCGCAATCATTTTGAGGCCCAGGCGGCCAAGGATGCGGTGGTTCAAACCTCCGGTACCCTGCGGACCGTCGCTGTCAGTCTGTTCAAAATCGCCAACGACATCCGTCACTTGGGGAGCGGGCCCCGCTGTGGTATCGGCGAACTGATTCTGCCACCGGTCCAGCCAGGGAGTTCGATCATGCCCGGCAAGGTCAATCCGGTGATGGCCGAAAGCCTGATGCAGGTCTGTGCCCAAGTGGTGGGAAACGACAGCGCTATCAGCCTTGGCGGCCTTGCGGGCAACTTTGAACTCAACGTCATGATGCCGCTGATGGCACACAACCTGACCCAGTCGGTACGGATCCTGGCCACTGGCGCAGCCCAGTTCCACCATCGTTGCATCGAAGGTCTGGAAGCCGATCGAGAGCGGTGCAAGGAGTTGATGGAGCAGAGTCTGGCTCTGGTGACCGCTCTGGCCCCGGCCATGGGATACGATGCAGCCGCCGCCATCGCCAAAACCGCCTGGGAATCCGGGCGGAGCCTGCGGGAGGTCGCCTTGGAACAGGGCGGCTTGTCCGAAGAGACCCTCGACGAGCTGTTGCAGCCGCTTCCGATGACTCAGCCGGGGATTCCCGGGAAAACGGATCGATAAAATATTCACTGCAATGATTTCTGGCCAGGAGACCCCATGAACTATCAGGACCTGCCCCCCGAAGTACTCCTCCTTGAGCTGATCAAGCGGGACAAGCAGCTGATGGAAAGCGATCTGATGCGGATGGCGTTACAGGCCCATCACGACCGCATGAACCAGATCGTCAAAACCACACCGGTAGGGATCTGCATCACCGACGAAGGGGGCTTTATCGAGCAGATCAATCCCGCCTGGTGCGATCTCTTCGGTTATCGCGCCGAAGAACTCGTCGGACGGCACTTCACCCTGATTTTACCGGAGAACAAGCGGGAAGAGCTCTCTCGCCTTCACGATCGGTTTATGGAAGACGGGACATCCAATCGTGGCGAATGGGTCGCCATGACCAAACCCGGTCATGAGATTACCGTTCTGGTGGAGGTTGCCCGCATTGTCGGTGCCGACGAGCGCCCCAAACGGGCCACCTATATTTTGGACATTACCGAAAAGAAGGCGTTTGAGGCCCAGTTGCAGGAGAGCAACCGCAAACTGGAAGAGCTGGTACGGACCGACAGCCTCACCGGCCTGCTCAACCATCGGACGGTCATCGAAGAACTGGTCACCGAAATTCGACGCTTCCAACGTTTGGGGGATCCACTGTCGATTTTGATGCTCGACTTGGATAACTTCAAAGGGGTCAACGACACCTACGGACATCTGGTGGGGGATATGGTGTTGCAGGTGGCTTCCAACTGTATCAACAGTTGTATACGGAATATCGACCTGGTCGGTCGTTACGGCGGGGAAGAGTTTCTGGTGGCCCTGCCCGACGCCACGCTGCAGGACGCCTGCGAGGTGGCAGAACGAATCCGCGAAAAAGTCGAGGCCCACCGATTCAAGCAGGGCTTTAAACTGACCATCAGCATCGGTGCCGCAGAATATTCGGAAGGGTCGGCCCAGGATCTGATCGACGCCGCCGATCAACAACTTTACCGGGCCAAAAAGGAAGGCAAGAACCGCGTTTGTTGTACCACGGGATGACGCACCCCGTCGTTGAGCTTGCCAGGCTCGTTTCGCAAAAGTGAGATTTTTCTCCGTCTACAAAAGAAGAGGCTTTCGGCCTCTTCTTTTGTAAATATCTAATGACAGCACTTGAGCATCCCCCCGCCGAGAACCTCGATCTGCCAGTCTTTGAGAACTTCCAACCCTTGCAACTGTTCCAGATCGGACGGATTGGCCCGTGCCACAGTTTCCATGGTCGCGTTATTGATCAATACTCCGGCATCCAGTTTCAACTCGGCCGCCTTAGCCGTGCGCCATTTCTTGAGCGCCAGTAAACGATCCTCGGCTTCCGGATCCCGTTCACGCCGCTCGCCGCGAGGAAAGACCGGCAGCTCCTCTTTGGGGATCGCCATTCCCCGCTCCACCGCATCAAGCAACGGGCGGCTGTAACGGTTCAACAGGCGTGGCGGAAGGATCTCGATACTGCCGAGGCCCCGCCGGGAAGCTGGACACTTCAGGGCCACCTCCAGTAACGGTTTGTTGCCAATTACTTTGAAGAGCGGCCGGTCCTTCTTGCGGGCTTCGGCATCCCGCCATTGGAGGAGCTCTTCCAGCACCGCCAACTGGCGCCGATCGAGCTTGCCGGCTCCTTTGAAACGCACAAACTTGGGCCCGGTATTGTCCGGCATCCGCACCTTTTCCAGCAGCTTAAATTCTTCCTCCACCCAGGACAGACGTTCCAGGGCGTCCAGTTTCTCCTTCAACACCGTCTTCAGTTTAAACAGATGGGCAGTATCGGAAGCGGCGTATTGGATCATCCCCTCGGTCAGAGGACGGATCGACCAGTCGGCTCGCTGATACTGCTTGTCGAGCTCGATACCGAAATGGTTGTTGAGTTGATCGGCCAGACCCCACTTCTCTTCTCCGGCAAACTGACTGGAAATCATGGTATCAAACAGGCCGTTGATCTCGATGTCGAAGTCGCGATGCAGGCTGCGGATATCGTAATCGGCGGCATGGAAGATTTTGATGATCGACGGATCGGCCAGCACCTCTTTCAATGGGTCCAGATGAGGCAGGGGGAGTGGATCAAGCAGCACGGTCCGCTCGCCCCAGCTGACCTGCAGCAGGCAGACCTTTTCGCTGTAGCTGTGAAGGCTGTCGGCTTCCAGATCGACGGCGATTTCCGTTTCTTGAGCCAGATCGGCAGCGAGGGATTTAATGTCTTCCAGGGTGGTCAGTATCGGGACGTTCATAAAGAATCACAATCCAATAGAGGTAAGGCTTTTTTATGGGCGCCATGGAGCGACAGGTTTTTCAGTTCGCCCCGGGGGCACCAGCGTGCTGTTTCGTTGGCATCAAAGGGTGCCTTCAGTGAGACCCGATAGAGGGCCAATTCCAGTTTAAAGTGACTGTAGGCATGACGTACCTGCCCCAGAAGAGCGGGTTTGCCCCCCAGGCACAGGCTCTCGCAGAGCGCCTGTACCGCGGAGGCCTGGGCACCGTCCTTCGACACCTCAAGGGTCGGGAATTCCCACAGTCCGGCAAGCATACCATCGGTTGGACGGCGACGCACAAAAACATTGTCGTCCCATGCAATGACCAGGGCGACCTGATGTCGGGTCGGGACCGACTTTTTCGGCCGTTTCTGCGGCAGCTCCTGTTCCAACCCCAGGCGTCGTGCTTCGCAGAACGGTTCCACCGGGCATTCGTCACACCGGGGAGTCCGGGGGATGCAGATAACCGCTCCCAGATCCATGATCGCCTGGGTGTAGTCGTGGGGCCGTTCCACGGAGGTCAGAGCCTCAGACCAGGCCCAGAGTTTCTTCTCCGAAGCGGTCGAGCGGGGATCGGCTTGCAGAGCGAACAGGCGGCAGAGCACCCGCCGGACATTTCCATCGAGGATCGGTGCCGGTCGGTCGAAGGCGATACTGAGGATTGCACCGGCGGTGGAGCGCCCGATTCCCGGCAGCGCCATAAGAGCCGTCAGATCGGCCGGGAGCTTCCCGCCATGCGCGGCAACAACCTGTTTGGCCGCCGCATGGAGATTGCGGGCCCGGTTGTAATAACCCAGCCCCGCCCAGAGATCGGTCACCTCTTCCTCCGGTGCCCCTGCCAGATCGACCACCGTCGGGAAGCGCTCCAGAAAGCGGCGGTAATACGGCTGGACCGCGATCACACCGGTCTGTTGCAACATGATCTCCGACAGCCAGATTCGATACGGATCGCGGGTCTCCCGCCAGGGGAAGGAGCGACCGGCCTGACCGTACCAGTGCAACAGTCGGGTCGTTACCTCAGAGGGATCAAAGGGAAGGTCAGACAAACGCGCTCAACCGATCTCTTTCAGGGCGGTCAGCACCTCATCCATCTCGGAATCGGTGCCGATGGAGATGCGAAGCCCGTGTTTGAGCAGCGGGTCGGAGAAATACCGCACCAGAATCCGTCGTTCGACCAGAGCCTGGTAGACCCGTTCTCCGTTCCGATCGGGCGGGGCCGCAAAGACGTAGTTGCCGTGGCTGGGGATCACCTCGTACCCTAAATCCTGAATCGCCTTGGTGAAGCGGTCCCGGGTCCGCCGGATACGGCCGACACACTCCGTCAGATAGGCCTGATCCCGCAATGCCGCGGCACCGGCCATCTGCGCCAGGCGATCCAGGTTGTAGTGGTCGCGAATCTTGTCCAGCGCCTCAATGATCTCCGGTCGAGCCACGGCCAGACCCAAACGCATCCCGGCCAGACCGTAGCTCTTGCTGAAGGTGCGGGTCACCACCACGTTGGACTTTTCCTTCACCAGGTCGAGGCAATCACTGTCGGTAAAGTCGGCATAGGCCTCATCCACCACCAGTACCCCGTCACAGCGGTCGGCGATCTCGGCCACATACGCCTTCGGCGACAAGAAGCCCAGAGGGGCGTGCGGGTTGACCAGGAAGAACAGCTTGCCGTTGTAACGCTCGGGAAAATTCTAGATCCGAAAATCCTCCGTCAGACCAAAGGTCCGTACCTTGGCGCCCTGAATCGCCGCCAGGGTACCATAGTAGGAATAGGAAGGATGGACGTAACCCAGTTCCTCTCCCTCCCCGACAAAGGCACGGATCAAATTGTTGATCACTTCGTCACTGCCGTTGGCGGCGATAATCCAGGATGGGTCGAAATCGTAGACCTCGGCCGCGGCGTCCCGCATCTCCTGACTGCGGGCATCGGGGTATTTGCGCAGATCGTTGGTGAGCGCCGCCTGAATTGCCTCGATCGCCTTGGGCGACGGCGGATAGGGGTTCTCGTTGGTATTGATTTTGATCGTGCGCTCACCGTCCTTCGGCTGGAAACCGGGAACGTAGCCTTTCATCTCGACAATATTTTTTCGCAATGGAAGCATAAAACCTCGCGTTGTTGGTCGAGGGGGAGTGTAACGCATTCTGTCGGGAACGGCTACCCGTCAGGCGATTCCCTGGGTCCGCAGGAAGAGAAGCCACCCCGTATAGCTGAAGGCGGAAAGCAGAGTCGCCAGCATGATGATCGACCCGGCCATCTCGGCGTCCCCTTTCATCTGATGGGCCATGATAAAAGTGGCCGTGGCCGTCGGGGTGGCGGCAAAGAGAACACCAACCGCCAGATCGAGTCCCTGCACCCCGGCCATCGTCAGAAGGAGATAGGTCAATAGCGGCAGCGCCAACAGCTTGCAGCAGGTCGCCAGCATCGCCTTGCCCAGATCGCCCTTGAGCTTCTTCAGCGAGAAAGAGCCGCCGATCGCGAGCAGCGCCAGCGGCAGGGCCATGCCGGTGACAATCTGCAGGGTCCGCTCCAGCACCATCGGCATCGACCATTGCAGGAACGACCAGGCCGTCCCTGCCAGGGAAGCCAGAATCAGCGGGTTGAGCAGCAGTTGCTTCGCCCAGAATCCGGCGCTGGGCGCAGCCCCGGTCTTCCGGTGCGGCCAGAGCAGGGCCAGAATGGCAAACAGGTTCAGTGCCGGCACCAGGAACCCCATCAGAATACCGGCTCGGGTCAGTCCTTCCTCACCGTAGGCGTAGAAGACGATCGCCAACCCCACATAGGCCAGATTGCCCCGAAAGGAGCCCTGACTGAAAGTTCCCTGCTCTGCCGGTGTGTACCGGCGCAGCCACCCCCAGAGAGAGGACAGGACCATGGTGATCAGCAGCGCCAGAATGGCAACCACCACCAGGGTTCCGTTGAAATTGGCGCGGAAATCGGCGGTGCCGATCTTGTAGAACAGCAGGGACGGAAGCGCCAGGTAATAGATCAGTTGGTTGGTCTGGTGCAGAAAGACATGATCGACCAGTTCGGCCTTCCGAATCAGAAAGCCGATGCCGATGACAAAGAAAACGGGAAGTACGATGGTGAGGATTTCCAGCAGCAGCATGGCACCTCGCAGGTCAGAATAGCGACCGAGCCCAGGGATGGGCGAGCCAAGAACAAGGTCTTAGTCCCTTGTTCTTGTGAGTGAAGCAAAACCGCGCTTTTGCGAAACGACTATCACAAAGCCCATGGAAGGGATTTGTGATCCAACCATGCGGCACGTCGAGGAGGCCAACGATGCCTGGGGTGAAATAGCCCGGAAGAACTCCAGGGTCAGTACTCTTCCAGGATATCGTATAGCGTGGTTCTTTTGGCAGGTGTGAAGCCTGCACCACGGGCGATCTCGATGATCTCATCCTGCGACATGCGGAAGTCGACGCCGGCCGCGGCAACCACATTCTCTTCCAGCATGGTGCCGCCCAGATCGTTGGCACCGAACCGCAACGCCACTTGGGCCATCATCTTACCCTGGGTGACCCAGCTGGCTTGAACGTTGTCGATATTGTCCAGCACGATACGGGACAGCGCCAGAACCCGCAGATACTCTACCCCGGTGGCGGGATCGCCGCCGAGTTCGGTGTTCCCCGGCTGGAAGGTCCAGCCGATAAACGCGGTAAAACCACCGGTCTTTTCTTGGATCTCCCGCACCCGGAACAGGTGTTCCACAATCTCGTCCGGGGTTTCCTCGGTGCCGAACATCAGGGTGGCGGTGGCCCGCATCCCCTGGCGATGCGCCTCTTCCATTACGTCGGCCCATTGACGCCAGCCGATCTTGTTGGGAGAGATCAATTCCCGCACCCGGTCCACCAGCACCTCGGCACCGCCTCCAGGAATCGAATCGAGTCCGCTTTTCCGCAGCCGTTCGATACAGGCAGCAATACTGATCTTCTCTTTTTCAGCAAGGAAAGTGACCTCGGCCGGAGATAAGCTATGCACCTGCACCCGGGGGAAGCGCCGCTTGATCTGGCGAAAGAGGTTCTCAAACCAGTCGAGACCGAGATCGGGGTGAATCCCGCCCTGCATCAACAGCTGGGTACCGCCGTGATCGACCAGCTCCTGTATCTTGTCGTAAATCGTCTCCAACGGCAGCACGTAGGTATCTGTCGCCTCCGGCTTGCGGTAGAACGCGCAGAACTTGCACTCACTGACGCAGACGTTGGTGTAGTTGACGTTGCGGTCGACCACAAAGGTCACCCGACCATGGGGATGCTTGTGCTGCCGTACCCAATCGGCCAACTGACCCAGTTCCAGCAAGTCAGTATCGTTCAGAAGATGGAGGGCTTCCTCCCGGCTGAGGGCAGCACCGGTCTTGACCTTCGCGGTGATGGTATCGAGCATGCTCATGCGTAGGACCGTACTTCTTCGTAAAGAGTGTTCCGTTCCACCGGCCGTTTGCCGGCCACCCGGATATGACGGATGATCTCGTCCTTCGAAAGTTGCTGCGGCGAGTCGGCACCGGCGTCGTGACCGATCTTTTCCTCCACCACTGTCCCGTCCAGGTCGTTGACCCCGAACAGCAGCGCCGTCTGAGCAATTTTAAGACCCAGCATAATCCAGTAGGCCTTGATATGGTCGAAGTTGTCGAGGTAGATCCGGCTCACCGCCAGGGTCTTGAGGGCATCGATGCCACCAACCCCTTTAGCCCCGGGGACCCGGGTATTATCCGGTTGAAAGGCCAGCGGGATAAAGGCCTGGAAATTGCCGGTTCGGTCCTGCAGCTCCCGCAAGCGCCGCATATGATCGACCCGATCTTCAAACTGCTCCAGATGCCCGAACAGCATGGTGGCGTTGGTCTTGAGCCCTGCCTGATGGACCTTCTCGGTCACCTCGAGCCAGCGCTCGCCGCTGATCTTTTCCGGGCAGATCTTGTCGCGCACCTCTTTGCCGAGGATCTCGGCACCGCCGCCGGGCATTGAGTCGAGACCTGCCCCTTTCAGCGCCAGGATGACCTCCTCCACCGGTTGATCGGCCAGCTGGGCGAAGTAATCGATCTCCACCGCAGTAAAGGCCTTCATATGGAGCTGCGGATAGGTCGCCTTCACGTTGGCCAGCATCTCCAGGTAGAACTCGAACGGCAGATCGGGATGGAGTCCCCCGACCATATGGATTTCGGTGGCACCGACCCGTGCCGCCTCACCGGCCTTGTGCAGGATCTCCTGCAACGCCAGAGTATAGCTGCCTTCGTCCTGATCCTCTTTGCAGAAGGCGCAGAAGGTGCAGTGATTGACGCAGATATTGGTGTAGTTGATATGGCGATTGACGTTGAAAAAGACCCGATCGCTGTTTTTGATGGCGTTGGCGCGAGCCGCCAACCGACCGACCGCCAACAGGTCGGGATGATCAAACAAAGCCAGCGCCTCTTCGTCCGAGATACGAAGGCGATTGTCGATCTTGCCTTGTACGGTTTTTAGCAGGGAATCCATAGAATTGCGTACCTCCAAGGCTCCTATCCTAACAGGAAGCCCCGGGGAGAAAAAGCTGTCGCTTCTCTAAACCAACTTAACGCTTCAGTTTTAGTCTGTTTTTACCTAAGCACCCCGTTTGATGAAGTCCCTTCAAGGATTTTTGAGGGATTTTTGATGGCTGTTTAGGCGAGGCGACGCAGGCCTAGCCCAAAGCTAAGCCAAGAAGCCTCAACACCAACAGACGTCAAAAGGGCCAAAAAGGATGAAGGAGATTTATCAATCGGTGTGCTTTTCACCCCAGCGGGTTACCAGGGAATTCTCAACACCGAGACGATCGAGGAGGCGGCCGACAAAGTGGCGCACCAGATCGTCGATCGATTTGGGGTGATGGTAGAAGGCGGGAACCGGCGGCACGATCTCGGCACCGGCCCGGCTCAAAGTGAGCATATTCTCCAGATGGATCGCTGACAGCGGTGTCTCCCGTGCTACCAGAATCAACGGTCGCTTTTCCTTCAGTGCCACATCGGCGGCCCGTTCGATCAGGCTGCTACTCATGCCGCCGGCAATCCGGCCCAGGGTCCCCATGGAGCAGGGGCAGATAATCATCCCGCCGCCGAGGGCCGAACCGCTGGCCACCGGGGCAAAGAAATCGTCCGGGGCGAAGAGCCGCAATTCCTCACCGATTTCGAAGTAGTCCCGAACCGTCTGCAGCAGCAGGCTCTTCTCCTGAGGCCAGTGCAGACCCAGTTCGAAGTTGAGCACCTGACGGCCGCAATCGGACAGCAGCAGATCGACTTCCCGTCCGTGGCTCAGTAGCTGAGCGACCAGTTCGACTCCGAAGATGGCACCGGAGGCCCCGGTAATAGCGACAATAATCCGTGGTTTCATAATCAGATGATAGCAGAACTTGTAAGCAGATTTTAGATCAGCGCATCGATCAGGGTAAAGGCGAAGATGGTGACGCTGATATAACCGTTCATGTTGAAGAACGCCTTATCCATCTTCGAATAGTCGTTGGGCTTAACCAGACTGTGCTCATAGACCAGCAGACCAATCACCACCAGCACGCCGAGATAATAGATGCCACCGAGGGCAGTCCCCATCCCTACCAACCACAGCAGGAAGATCATCAGTCCATGAAAGACCCGCACCAGTTGAATCGACTTTTCCGGTCCCAGCTTGACCGGAATCGAATGCAATCCGGCCGATGCATCAAAATCCCGATCCTGCAGGGCAAAGAAAATATCAAACCCGGCAACCCAGAACAGCACCGCCAGCCCCAGCGCCACCACCGGCCAGCCGAGGTCTCCCCGCAGGGCAATCCAGGCGGCAATCGGTGCCAGACCCAGACAGATGCCGAGGATCACATGGGCCAGGGCGGTAAACCGCTTGGCCAGGGTGTAGAGCACAAACAGCCCCAGGATAAAGGGAGCGATCTTGAGACAGAGGGGGTTCAGCATCCAGGCGGCAAAAAGAAAGACCAGACCGCTGCCGAGGGTAAAGAGCCAGCCCTCTTTCACGCTGATCACTCCCGCCGGGATCTCCCGGCTGGCAGTGCGGGGGTTCTGGGCGTCAAAACGGGCATCCAGCACCCGGTTGAGTCCCATGGCGCAACTGCGGGCACCGACCATGGCGATGCAGATCCAGAACAGCTGGCCGACGCCGGGAGAGGCCCCCGTTTCGAGCGACGCCAGAACGACCCCCATCAGGGCAAACGGGAAGGCAAACACCGTATGGGAAAATTTGACCATCGAAAGAAAATGGCCCAATCGATCGGACCAGGACCCAGAAAACATACCGACCTCCTCAATCTGATTCCTCGGCAGTCTACACCGCCAATCGGTGGAAGAACAGTCTATTCAACATCCCTCCAATCGAGCCGAAATTCTTGACACAACCTTGTGTCTCCAGACCGTGTTTCGAAACCTGATGCGATTTCAGGCGAATAGCGCCCGGCACCATCTATGCAAAGTGTTTTGGGTAAGATGTTTTTGCTGGAAGGAGTATTCCAATGAAAGCGCTGACACTTGGGAAAACCGATCCCCGGGAAAAAGCTATCAACCTGACCTGTTTGACGCTATCGATCTGCGCTCTGAGAATCCTGGCGTTGACAATCTTCTAGTGGGCAACGGATGAAAAACGACCCGGTTTCTGGTCACTGTTGAAGTGGCCATGAAATCCCACCTCCCGTGCAAAAAAACGGAGCCATATCGGCTCCGTTTTTGTTAATACGAGATAAGTGAGCGAGGCTCCGAAAGAGCCTTCAGGGCCAGATTACTTTTTCTTGCGCTCTTTTTTGGTGTTTTTGGTGATCTCCGGAGGAAGGGTCTCCACATATGTCAGGATATCGATCCCGTCCATCCGTTTGAGCTGCAGATTGATCAGTAGCGATGGCATCTCGGTTCCGGGCAAACCCCAGAGAATCTTGTGCATCACCCGTGCGGGGTTCTCGATGGAGGTCCCGAGCCCCTGATGGCCATCCCTGTCCGGGTCAAGATCGATCAGAGTTCCCGTGTTGCCGTGGCACCGGACACAGAGCATCCGGTATTTGGCCCGACCGACACTCTTCAGCCCGGTAAAGCTGCCATCGGTCCGCTTGACCTTGGCAAAGTCGGTCTGACCTTCGCGGACAAACTTAACCAGATTCCATAACTGCTGCTCCTTCAGGTAAGGGGAGAAATCATGGTTTTTTTGAGTCAGGGCTTGAAAAACCTCTTGCGGGGTCTTCTGGGCAGCAGCACGGATGCCGATAATACCGGTCGCATGGGGGCCGGTCGAATACAACCCGTCCTTCCCTTTGTAGTCCCACCCGTGGCATTCGTTACAACTCCAGGACTGTTGCGGAAACGTCCCTTTTGCCGGGTACAGCGGATTCGTTCCCTGGGGCTTTTTGTGAGTAAACGCCTGCCAGTTGTCGTACATCTGCCCACCCTTAAGCAGGTCGGCATTCTTATAACCATCCGGGACAGCGGTGTCGGCCAGGACCGTACCGGTACCGAAAAGGGCCATCATCAGCACTGCAGCAAAACGAAAAACCATGGTCATTCTCTCCTTGCTCTCGAGTGGTACAACCCGCTCAGTATAATCGAAGGTCATACAATATCTCTGACCTGCGTCAAACGGACCCGCGCCGGACGGCCCATTCAAAAAGAAATTGACCCCCGGTGTCAACTCCCATAGGCTCGGCCTCATGCACGAAAGCCTGATTCAATACGGCCTGCCGGCCCTTTTCCTGGTCTCCTTTCTGGCCGCGACCTTGCTGCCTCTCGGCTCCGAATGGTTGTTGGCGGCTCTGGTGATTGGCGGCACCGATCCGACCCTTGCGGTCGCGGTCGCCACCGGCGGCAATACACTGGGGGCTCTCACCACCTGGGCCATCGGTCTCTGGGGCGGTCCCTGGCTGATCGAAAAGGTCCTCCGGATCAGCGAGCAGCAACAGCGACAGGCCGAAACCCTCTATCGACGTTGGGGAGTCTGGTCCCTGCTGTTGGCCTGGACACCGGTGATCGGCGATCCTCTGTGCCTGATCGGCGGCCTGTTTCGAGTGCGTTTTCTTCCCTTTACTCTGTTGGTAACCCTCGGGAAAATAGCACGTTACACAATGGTCGCTTTCGCCTCCCTGAGTCTCGCCTGAACCGTTCTGCTCCCTAGAACACCTTTCTATTGCCAAATCGTTTCTTTCTGGCTACATTGGGAAGCTCAAAATCTCATTAAAGATCCATCCGTACCCGCTTTCTCGGGGTACAACCCGTCGGTTCCATCGCGGGTGGCACGACCCGGTAGTACGTTCCTTGATGTTTTTACTCCAGCACTGATGCTGTTGTTTTATCGTCCCAGGAGGTACCACGCACCATGCCACAAACGCACTTGATTTCCGAAGGATTGACCCTGATGGCCTATGGTATGGGGTTTGTTTTCTGCTTTCTGACCGTCCTGGTCGGAGCAGTGACAGCCATGTCCAAGATCATCAATCGTTACTTCCCGCTGGCAACACCCGCTCCGGTTCGAACAGCTGCCACCCCGGCAGCCGCCCCCGGAGATACGGAACTGGTGGCTGTCATTTCAGCGGCCATTCGCCAGTACCGGTCCCGCCGGTAACCCGCAGCACCCTTTATTCCCATGAATTCATATGAACGGACAGGATGGTACTTATGAGTGAGCAAGCAACGAACCCTATCGGTATTACGGAACTGGTCCTGCGGGACGCCCACCAATCGCTGTTCGCCACCCGGATGCGGGTGGAGGACATGTTGCCCATCGCCCCCAAGATGGACGAGATCGGCTTCTGGTCGATCGAATCCTGGGGCGGCGCCACCTTTGATGCCTGCATCCGTTTCCTCGGCGAAGATCCCTGGGAGCGCATCCGCCTGCTGAAAAAAGCGATGCCCAAAACCCCGCAGCAGATGCTGTTCCGCGGACAGAATATCCTCGGTTACCGCCATTACGCCGACGATGTGGTCGACAAGTTTGTCGAGCGGGCCGCCGTTAACGGTGTGGATGTATTCCGGATTTTTGATGCTCTCAACGACCCCCGTAATCTGGCCACCGCCATCAAGGCCACCAAGCGGGTCGGTAAGCATGCCCAGGCGACCATGAGCTACACCACCAGCCCGGTGCATAACCTGGATTACTGGGTCGACTTCGGCAAAACCCTGGAAGATATCGGTGTCGATTCGATCTGCATCAAGGATATGTCCGGCCTGCTGCAGCCGCAGGAAGCCTACGAGTTGATCTCCCGGCTGAAGAAGGATTTGGATGTACGGATTCATCTGCACTGTCACGCCACCACCGGTCTCTCCACCGCCACTTACCTGAAAGCGATCGAGGCCGGGGTCGACAATATCGACTGCGCCATCAGCTCCATGAGTCTGGCCACCGGTCACAGCGCCACCGAAACCGCCGTTGCCATGACCGCCGGTACCGATCGCGCTGCCGGTCTTGATCTGAAGGCGCTGGAGGAGGTCGCCGCTTACTTCCGCAAGATCCGGAAGAAGTACGCCAAGTTCGAAGGCTCCCTCAAAGGGGTCGACGGTCGTATCCTGGTGGCCCAGGTTCCTGGTGGGATGCTGTCCAACATGGAAAACCAGCTCAAACAACAGGGTGCCATCGACAAGATGGACGATGTACTGGACGAGATTCCCCGGGTTCGGGAAGACCTCGGCTACCTGCCGCTGGTCACCCCCACCTCCCAGATCGTCGGGACCCAGTCGGTGGTGAACGTCCTCACCGGGGAGCGGTATAAGTCGATCACCAAGGAGACCGCCGGTATCCTCAAAGGGGAATATGGCAAGACCCCGTCTCCCGTGAAAAGCGATCTTCAGGCCAAGGTCCTGGAAGACGGCGGTGAGGCGATCACCTGCCGCCCCGCCGACCTGCTGGAGCCCGAAGTCGACAAACTGACCACCGAACTGCAGCAGAAAGCCAAAGACGAAGGGTTCGATCTGGCCAAGGACGTCATCGACGACGTTCTGACCTACGCCCTCTTCCCGCAGGTCGGTCTGAACTTCCTGAAAAACCGCGGTGATGCTTCGGCCTTTGAACCGGCCCCGACCGAAGAGGACGCCAAGCCCACAGCTGCACCCGCCGCCAAAGCTCCGGCGGGTGGTCCCGAGATCTACACGGTCAAGGTCAACGGCCAGTCGTACGTTGTCGAAGTGAACGAAGGTGGTGATATCCAGTCGGTCGCGCCCGCAGCTACCCCGGCGGCCGCCCCCGCAGCCGCCGCTCCTGCAGGGGGTGGGGAACCGATCCCCGCCCCCCTTGCAGGCAATATCGTCAAGGTCAACGTCAAAACCGGCCAGACGGTCCAGGAAGGGGACGTGGTCCTCGTACTCGAAGCGATGAAGATGGAGACCGAGGTCTGCGCCCCCAAGGCCGGTACCGTCGGTGATGTCTCCGTGGCCGAAGGCGACAAGGTCGCTGTGGGCGAAACTCTTCTCACCATTGCGTAAGCAGGAGACCTGAACTTATGGAAAAACTCCTGCAACTCTGGCACGGCACCGGCCTGTATCAGATGACCTTCGGTCAGGGGGTCATGATTGTGATCGGGCTGCTGCTGCTCTATCTGGCGATCCGGCGGGGCTTCGAACCGCTGCTGCTGGTCCCTATCGGCTTCGGCGGTATCCTCGCCAACCTGCCGGGGGCCGGGCTGGCGGTCGGTGACGGCATTCTGCACCTGTTCTACTCGGTCGGTCTCGAATCGGGCGCCTTTCCACTCATTATCTTTATGGGGGTCGGAGCCCTGACCGACTTCGGCCCCATGTTGGCCAACCCCCGCACCCTGCTGCTGGGGGCGGCGGCTCAATTCGGCATCTTCTCCACTCTGCTGGGGGCCCTGGCCCTGACCAAACTGGGGCTTGCCGACTTCAGCATCGCCGATGCAGCGGCGATCGGGATCATCGGCGGTGCCGACGGTCCGACGGCGATTTATGTCGCCACCAAACTGGCGCCCGACCTGTTAGGAGCCATAGCTGTGGCGGCGTACTCCTACATGGCGCTGGTTCCGCTGATTCAGCCCCCGATCATGAAGGCGCTGACCAGTGAAAAGGAACGGCAGATCACCATGGTGCAGTTGCGCGAGGTGAGCCAGCGGGAAAAGATTGTCTTCCCGCTGGTGCTGCTGATCCTGGTCGGTATCCTGCTGCCCGATGCGGCCCCTCTGCTGGGGATGTTCTGCTTCGGCAACCTGATGCGGACCTGCGGTGTGGTTGATCGTCTCAGCGAAACCACCCAGCATGCCCTGATCAATGTCACCACCATCTTCCTCGGTCTGGCGGTCGGCTCCAAGCTGATGGCCGTCAAGTTC
>JANQIN010000199.1 GCA_028282145.1 Thermodesulfobacteriota bacterium
TTTTTCCGGGAAGATCGCATGACAGACACCGTTGTAGCCGATATCGAAAAAGTCGGGGATATCGTGACGCTCTGCCCATTCGCGCAGGATCTTGGCCTGGGTGGCAGTCTTGCTGTCTTTGGACGGCGTCACATGATCGATAACGGCTTTGATCTTGTTCGGATCAAAGACCCGATCCTTGTTGCGCCACTCCAGGTCGGCGATGGCCACCGGGGTGGTGATTTCGTGACAGAAGACGCGATCCAGATTCAGGACGTAGGTGCCTTCAAACGGTTCGTCCCGCAAATGCGCGTCAAAGATTTTTTCCGCAATTGTCTTACCCATAATCTCCTCACAAAGTTAATCGGCCGACGGGCCGTATCAGCGCTCTAAATCTGAATATCGTCTTTGCGCCGTGCGGCAATCTGCTCAACACGATTAATCGCGTTGATATAAGCCTTGGCGCTGGCCACAATGATATCGGGATGCGCTCCCTGCCCCAGAACCTCGACACCGTCGAAGGCCAGACGCACCGAACATTCTCCCTGGGCATCGGTTCCACCGGTGATGGCACCGACTGAAAAGTTCAGCAGATGGGCTTTGGATTTGGTCAGCTTCTTGATCACCTTGAAGCAGGCATCCACCGGGCCGTCACCGATCATCGCCGCTTTTTTCTTCTTGCCGTTAATCTCCATCTCCACTGTCGCTGTCGGAGCCGCAAAGGAACCGGAGGTCACGTTCATCTGCAACAACTTGTACGTTTCCGGGGCACGGATAATCTCATCGGCCACGATAGCATCCAGGTCTTCGTCATAAACGTTTTTCTTACGGTCGGCCAGAGCTTTAAAGCGCTTAAAAGCCTTTTCAATCGATTCTTTGTTGAGGTCATATCCCAACGCTTCAAGACGATCGATAAAGGCGTGACGGCCACTGTGTTTACCCAGCACCAGCTTGTTCTCGGTGAGACCGACGGATTCGGGGGTCATGATCTCGTAGGTGGTCTTTTCCTGCAATACCCCATGTTGATGGATACCGGCCTCATGGGCAAAAGCATTCGCGCCGACGATCGCCTTGTTGGGCTGAACCATCATCCCGGTCACGGTCGTTAACAGCTTGCTGGCCGGCATAATCTGCTCGGTGACCACATCGGTGTGGTAGGGCATAACATCCGGACGGGTGGCCAGAGTCATCACCACCTCTTCCAGTGAGCAGTTACCGGCCCGCTCACCGATTCCGTTGACGGTACATTCGATCTGCCGTACGCCCGCCTGGATGGCAGCGAGACTATTCGCGACCGCTAAACCGAGGTCGTTGTGGCAGTGCACCGAAAGAATCGCCTTCTCGATTCCGGACACGTTGGCTTTGAGGTAATTGATCAGTTCGGTGAACTCGGACGGGATAGTATAACCCACCGTATCCGGGATATTGATGGTGGTGGCACCGGCCTCAATAGCGGCCTGCACCACGGTGGCCAGAAACTCGGGTCGCGTCCGAGCCGCATCCTCACAGGAGAATTCAACGTTGGGGGTGTAGTTCACCGCATGCTTGACCGCAGCCACTGCCGCATCGACAACCTGCTGCTCACTCATCTGCAGCTTGTATTTCATATGTACATCGCTGGTGGCGATGAAAGTATGGATTCTGCCTCGCTCACCAGCATGCTTCAGGGCGTCCCAGGCGCGGTCAATATCCTTGAAGTTGGCCCGGGACAGGCCAGCGACCTGCGAGTTCTTCACAGTCTGGGCAATCTTTTTAACCGCCTCGAAATCTCCCTCGGAGGCAATGGGAAAACCGGCTTCCATCACATCGACATTTAAACGTTCCAGCTGCTGGGCAACGCGCAGTTTTTCCTCGATGGTCATACTGGCGCCAGGTGACTGTTCCCCATCCCGCAAGGTGGTATCAAAAATAACGATCTTCTCGGACTGACTCATAACTTCCCCTTAAGGTTGTGGTCACAGACCCGAAAAAAGGTGCTGTGACGGTTTACATTACCAGACTTTGCCTTGGGCACTAGGCCAGGTAGGTCGGATTCCACAGCATCCTCCTTTCGTTGAGAATAAAAAAAGCCCTCGCCCGTCCAGGGGCGAGAGCTTGCGCTTCGCGGTACCACCCTAGTTTGGTCCTCCAGGGACCCTTCTTTAACCCGTTACGTGGATGCCCGTCGGAAGCTAGCCTCCAGGGTATCCGGAAGTTCACAACCGCAGCTCCAAGGCCAGTTCAACGGTTCCCGTACCGGCTCGCAGCGGCCGCCGGCTCTCTGTAACGGGAAGGGACGTCTACTATTCCTCTTCACAGCCTTTTCTATTGAAAGCCTACTTAAACAAAAGACTTAGACCTTGTCAAGAGACTCTTTGGCCTCATCCTGCCGTGCACGACGTTCCTGTACCTTCTTCCGGCGGAAGATCCAGACCAAGGGGCCGGAAATCATGTAGCACAAGCCGATGGCGAACAACATGATCTGCGGCTCAGCCACCACCACGATGATCAGCAGAATCGCCAGAACCAGGGTCCAGAACGGCTTTCTCTTGAAAAGATCCGGATCTTTGAAGGAGTAATATCGGACATTACTGACCATCAGAAAGGCCAGGGTAAAGACGAGAAAAACCATGGAGACCTTATGAATGGTCCCCTCGCCTCCCAGAAAATAAAACAGGAGGACACAGGTCGCCGAGATCCCGGCGGCAGCGGGGATCGGCAACCCGATAAAGAACTTGGAATCGACGGACCCGGTCTGAACGTTAAACCGGGCAAGGCGCAACGCCCCACAAGCGACATAGCTGAAAGCCGCCAGCCAGCCGAACTTGCCGAACGGCTGTAACGCCCAGGCGTACATCAGGATCCCCGGCGCCACTCCGAAAGCGACCACATCGGCCAGTGAGTCGTATTCGACACCAAATCGACTGGTGGTATTGGTCAAACGGGCGACCTTGCCATCCATACCATCGAAGATACCGGCAACCAGGATCATCCAGGCAGCGATATCATACCGACCGTTCATGGCGGAGACCATGCCGTAGAAACCGGCAAAGAGCGTTCCCGTTGTAAAGAGATTCGGCAGGAGGTAAACCCCTTTTCGAACGTTATCCTGTCGACGGACTGTCGTTGTCTCGGTCATACAAACCTGCCGATAATCGATTCTCCAGCAACGGTCACATCCCCTTCACTGACCAGGACATCGACGGTATCGGGAAAATACAGGTCGACACGCGAGCCGAAGCGGATAAGTCCGTATCGCATGCCTCGTTCCAATTTATCACCAACCTCGGGATAGCTGATGATCCGTCGGGCAACCAGACCGGCAATCTGGACTACCAGCAGTTTCTTGCGGCCTTTCACCTCCAGCAGCATCCCGGCCTGTTCATTCTCCAGGCTGGCTTTGTCCAGAGCGGCATTGAAAAACTCGCCTTTTTGGACAAAGGTTTTTAACACCTTGCCGTTGGTAGGGACCCGGTTTATATGAACATTAAACACGTTCATAAAGATACTGACCTTGGTCACCTCGGTTTTAAAATAGTCCGGCTCCTTGACCTTGCCGACAAAGATCACCTTCCCATCGGCCGGGGCAACCAGAGCGTTTTCATCCTCTGGGCAAACACGTTCAGGATTTCGAAAGAAGTAGACCACAAAGAGGGTCAGGAGCAAAAAGACCAGAGTCAGAAAGGTCCAGCCCAGACCGGCAAAGACCAATGTGACAAAAGCGGTCAGGGCAATAAAAGGATAACCTTCAAAGGCAACCGGTTGGTTCTGGTTACGCATACAGAAGCTCCTGAAACAAGAACAGGGAAAGGTCTCCCTTACCCCCGAGACTGGTTTTTAGCAGTCGGTTCGAGCCCATAAACGGGCGAGCCCAAAAAACAAAAATATCGAACTGTTTTTAGGTAAGTGAAGCAAAACCACGCCCGGTTTACAAGTGGGCGAAACGTGTATGACAGCTCTCATGGACGAGAATTGTCATCAAACTGAGGGGCAGGGTCTCCCCTGCCCCCTTTTGAAGTGCGCTGTTTAGTTTTTGGTCTTATCGACACGGGCGTCAGCGCCGATCCAGCTCATCATGCCCCGCAGCTTCTCACCGACCTCTTCGATCGGGTGAGCCGCCTGCTTGCGGCGCATGGCGTTGAGGGTCGGAGCGTTGGCCTTGTTTTCCAGCATCCACTCTTTGGCGAACTCGCCCTCCTGAATCTCGGCTAGGATCTTCTTCATCTCCTGCTTGGTTTCCTCGGTGATGATGCGAGGGCCACGGGTCAGGTCGCCGAACTCAGCGGTGTTGGAGATGGAGTAACGCATGTTGGCGATGCCGCCTTCGTACAGCAGGTCGACGATCAGCTTCATTTCATGCAGACACTCGAAGTAGGCCATTTCGGGAGCATAACCGGCCTCAACCAGGGTCTCGTAACCGGCCTGGATCAGAGCGGTAGCGCCACCACAGAGAACAGCCTGCTCACCGAACAGATCGGTTTCGGTCTCTTCCTTGAAGGTGGTTTCGATAACACCGGAACGCCCGCCACCAACGCCGGAAGCGTAGGCCAGAGCGATCTCTTTGGTGTCGCCGGCCGGGTCAGCGGCGATGGCGATCAGGCAGGGAACACCGCCGCCTTTGGTGAACTCATAACGTACAGTGTGGCCGGGGCCTTTGGGAGCGACCATGAAGATGTTGATGTCGTCGCGGGGAACGATCTGGTTAAAGTGAATATTGAAGCCGTGAGCAAAAGCCAGGTAGGCACCGGGCTTGATGTTCGGCTCAATTTCATGGCGGTACAGATCGCCCTGGAACTCATCCTGGATCAGGATCATGATGACGTCGGCAACCTTGGCGGCTTCCGCAGCGGTCATGACTTCAAAACCGGCTGCACGAGCCTTGTCGCCGGACTTGCCACCAGCGCGCTCAGCAACGATGACATCGATGCCACTATCTTTCAGGTTATTGGCGTGGGCATGGCCCTGGCTACCGTAACCAACGATGGCGACCTTCTTGCTTTTCAGAACGTCGAGGTTGGCATCCTTGTCGTAATACACCTTCATTATGCATCTCCTTTTCTGCGGGGCCTCCCGCCCCGGGACTTAAATGGATTCGCCTCCTATGAGAAGGAAGGCGGATTCTAGCAAAAAAATGTTAAAAAGGCACGTAAAACCCTGTTCGATCGTCAGGATTTCAATGTCCGACCGATAACCACCGGACCGGACCGGACCAGTTCCTTGATTCCCATCGGACGGACCAGGTCGATCAGAGCGTTGATTTTGGCCGGTGCACCGGTGATCTCCACCGTGTAGCTGCGCGGCGTCACGTCCACCACCTTGGCCCGGAAGATATCCACGATACGCAAGACCTCAGCCCGATGTTCCGATTCGGCCGTAACCTTGATCATCGCCAGTTCACGTTCGACAAATTCCTCGTTGGTGAAGTCGATCACCTTGATGGTGTTGATCAGCTTGTTGAGCTGCTTGGTGATCTGCTCCAGGATTTTTTCGTCCCCGTGGGTCACGATCGTCATCCGCGAGGTGGATTTATCCAGAGTCGGAGCCACTGTCAGACTCTCAATATTAAACCCGCGACCAGAGAAAAGACCCGCCACTCGCGTGAGCACACCGAATTCATTTTCAACCAATACTGAAATTGTATGTTTCATCGCTAGAGCCTTTAGGACAATACCATTTCATCGAGACTTGCACCCGGGGGGACAATGGGCATGACATTCTCTTCCTGAGATACCCGAAACTCCATCAGCACCGGACCCGGGGTCTCAAGCGCCTTCTTGATCACAGCATCCACCTGATCC
>JANQIN010000210.1 GCA_028282145.1 Thermodesulfobacteriota bacterium
TTTGAGGGGCTTGCGAGAACTTTTTCTTTCTGCCAAGGCGCGAAAACGCAGGCCTAGCCTAAGCTAAGCCGAGTTTTCGTAACACAGGCAGATGGGAAAAGGGCCGCCAGCACCCAAAGATAACGGCCCATGAGGTACGAACTAAAAACATATGCATCTGGAGCCTGGTACTTTATAGCCTTGTTGCCGTTGCATCCGCAGGTTTTCCTGCGCCGCCATCCGCAGTCCATCGGCAATGGTCGGGTAGACATGCACCGTTTCGGCCAGATCGCGGACATTGAGACCGAACCGGACTGCCATTGCAGCCTGATGGATAATATCGGCCGCCCCCGGCGCCAGAATCTGTACGCCCAATACCTGCCCGGTTCCCCGCTCGGAGGTTAACAAAATCCCTCCGCGCCTGTTCCCCATAACGTGACTCTTGGCGACCTGGTCCAGCTCCAGGAAAGTCTCCATCGCCGTCCTCCCTTCGGCTTTCGACTGGGCCACGTCCCAACCGACCTTCGCCAGTTCCGGGTCGACAAAAACCGCCATCGGCATCTGTTGTTCCACCACCGTCCGATTGGTTTCCGGCTTCAGGAGATTCACAGCTGCAACCTCGCCTTCCCGCTCGCCGATGGGGGCGATCAAAGGGGGACCGTTACAATCACCTGCAGCACAAATATGCGGCACGTTGGTCTGCATCTTATCGTTGGTAATGATAAAGCCGCGTTCGTCGGTTTCGACCCCAGCGGCTTCCAGACCGATATCATCGGTGGCCGGTGTGGTTCCTACCGCCAGCATCAGCTTGTTGGCAATGAGGGTCTTCTCCTCATCGGCCACCTTGACCTTGATTCCGGTATCGCCCCCCTCTTCCAGCCAGACCTCCTGGATTTCGGTATTGAAAGAGATGGTCACCCCTTCCTGACGGACAATCTCGCCAAGGACCGTGGTCAGACGGGTATCGAACTCGGACAGCAGGCGATCACCCCGCTCGAGGATGGTGACCCGGGTACCGAAGCGGGCAAACATCTGCCCCATCTCCAGTGCCACTACCCCCCCTCCCAGGATGACCAGGGATTCAGGAAAGCAGGGAAGCTGACAGGCGGAGTAGCTGGTGAGGTAACGAACGGTTTCGAGGCCGGGAATCGGTAAAACCCGCGGTGTCCCGCCGGTGGCGATAATGAACTTATCGGCGACGAGGATTTCGGCCCCGACCTGCAGCTGGTTCGGTGAAAGAAAACGACCATGCCCCTGCATCACATGGATACGACCGTCGTCATCCAACGGTTCGGTAAAATGCTCCAGTCGCAGCCGTTCCACCGTCTGATCTTTGTGATCCATCAAGGTGGGACAGTCGGGGTATTCTGCCGTCAGGTTGAGACCGAACGGTTGGCCCCGACGGGCTTCATGGTAGAGGGTGGCTTTTTCAATGAGAATTTTGGATGGGATACAGCCCCAGTTGACCGTAGTACCGCCGACCTTGCTGTGCTCCACCATCACCACCTTGGCGCCCATATCGGCAGCACGGCGGGCGGCGGCAAAGGCGGTCGTACCACACCCCAGAATGACAAGATCATAGCCTTCAATCATCGGCATCTCCCGGCCGCTCTCGCAGGCAATACCGGCAACAGGTCAGGAGGTCTGTTGCCAATCGGTAATGATATTATCTTCCAGCCAGTCGTACTTGCCCTCCAGGATTTCCCTGGCCAACTTGTACGACCGCTTGTCGTCATTGCAATAGACATCCCGATGCAGGTCTTTTAACCGACGGCGTGCCTGACGGCAGAACAGATCGGCCAGCTTTACCGCTCCTGCGTCTGCCTGGGTCGAGGAGGCCCGGGCAATGGTGGCCGTCATGGCAAAGAGTTCGGCCCCGGCATCGACCAGACGGCCCAGAATGTACTGTTTGCGCTGTAGACCGGCCTGATACCGCATCATCATGTGGAACAGGTCACGTGCCAGCTGGCGACCACGCCGCTGCACAAACCGCAAGTGGCCTCGCAGCTTGCCGTGAACCTCCACCCCCTCGGGCAGGCTCACGTTCGGTAGCCAGGTTCTCGGGTACCAACCGGCGTAAAACTTACCGGCCTTGAGGATATTGGGGCCACCGCCGGTGGCCTTCATTCCGGCCGCCTTCAGATGCGGGTCCAGCGCCTCGCGAGCAATGAAGAGCCGCATGATTTCGCTGGTCCCTTCGATAATCAGGTTGATGCGGGCGTCCCGCAGCAGCCGTTCGGCCGGCATCGGTTTCTCACCTCGGCCCCCCAGTGAGGGGCCGGTTTCATAGCCCCGGCCGCCGCGGATCTGAACTGCGGTATCGGTAGCCCGCCACATCGCCTCGCTGCAGAAGAGTTTGGCCATGGCGGCTTCCAAACGGATATCCAGATCTCCCTCGTCGGCCATGGCCGAGGTAAGCCAAGTGACCGCTTCCACGGCATAGGTTTCCGCAGCGAGGTTGGCAATCTTATTGGCCACCGCTTCATGATGTCCGATCGGTGCTCCCCACTGAGCTCGTTCATTGGCCCAGTCACGGCTCATGGCCAATGCCTGTTTCATGGCACCACCCCCGGCAGCCGGCAGGGTCAAACGGCCGGTGTTGAGGGTCTTGAGAGCGATGGCGAGACCGCGCCCCGCCTCTCCCAATATATTCTCTTTGGGGATTCGAACATTGTCGAAAGTCAAAAGCCCGTTTTGAATCGCTTTCAAACCCAGGAAGTCGCATCGATGATCGGTCGTCAGCCCGTCAGTGGGTGTCTCGACAATAAAGGCCGAGATCTCCGGTACCTTCTCATCGACGGCGTTGGTGCGGGCCATAACGATCATAATGTCAGCGATGGGGCCATTGGTGGTCCAGAGTTTGCGGCCATTGATGACCCACTCATCCCCATCCAGCACCGCCGTGGTCGACATCTTGGACGGGTCGGACCCAACACCCTCTTCGGTCAGGGAAAAGGCGCTGACCGCACCCTTGGCCAGCAATGGCAGGTATTTCTGCTTCTGCTCGTCGGTGCCGAACATCTTCAGCGGTTGCGGTACCCCGATCGACTGGTGAGCACTGAGAAGGACCGCCGTACTGGCACAATGGCTGGCCACCAATTGGATGATCCGATTGTAGTTGATCTGCGACATGCCCAGACCGTCGTATTCGGTGGGAATCTTGATACCGAACAGGCCCAGTTCTTTCAGCCCCTGCATCACATCGTCCGGGATAGTGCGGGTGGCATCAACCTCATCAGCGTCCAGTTTTTCCTTGAGAAACGTTTCGACCTTGACCAGAACCTCGTCTCCGGCAGCTTTGTCGGCCGGGGATTGTTCCGGATAGGGAAAGATCAGATCGGCCTGAAACCGACCCATAAAAAGCTCACCAACAAAGCTGGGCCGGGTCCATGCGGTTTCCCGCGCCGCTTCAGCCACTTCCAGAGAGCGTTTTTCTTCGCTGCGATCCTTGGCCATGGTGTGCCTCCAATATCAGTGAAAGCGATTCGTCTTTTCCCAAGCTTTCAGTCTTTAGGTTATCCTGCCTCTTTGAAGGAACAGTGAGCCACGGAGAAGCAGACATGTGCCGGATAAGGGACTGAAAAATCAGAACTCCACCTGCAAGGTTCAGTGGCGATTTTTCAGACTGTCTCAGACAGGGCAATGGTGCTATCTCCAGGCCAATTATCATTCAACGAGTCAGGTTACTCAAATAATACCAAGGATTTGGAGAAGTATCGGTTTTTGGGGACTCTATTCTTTCTACACCTCCAATCAAAGACCCATTCACGACCGGAAAACGGTCATTGACGAATTACTCCTCGTCAAAAAGAGCGGGAAAGAGGAGAGTCAGGTCGTCGGGGGGCGACCATCAGTTACCCTTTGCCCGGTTCATTGAGAGGTGCTTGGAATCCCAGGCCGCTCTCCCGTCGGCAGGACCTCCTGAGCGTTATAGCAAAGCGCCTTTGATGAACCGGGGTTTTTTCGAAAACGTGGTGGGAATTGCTTTTTTGAAAAAAAAAGGCCGTTGCTCGGTGCAACGGCCTCTTCGCTAAACATGGATTCAAAAATTTAAACCGTCGGCGATTTCGGGTCCTCTTCGTCAAACCAGTCGCCGGACGGCTCATCACCGCCCGGATCGGTGTCTTCCTGGGCCTGCAGCAGGGTTTCGTCAGCGATATGCCCCAAGTACTTGGGCAGCTCAATACCGGCCATACCGGCCACATCATGCAACGGTGGCAGGCTCTTGACCAGCCCGGAGAGGAACTTGCTGGTGGAGGTGCCGTCCTTGCCATCACCGCCGACGCCGTCCCAGACAGTAACCTTATCGATCTTGATATTGCGGATCGCCTCGACCTGAAGCTCGACAATATCCTGAATTTTCTCGGTCATCAACAGGGTCGCTGCGGAACGGGCATCGCCGTTACAGGAGCGGACCAGTTCGTTGTAACCCTGAGCCTTCGACTCCAGAACCTGCTTGATACCTTCGGCTTCGGCCTGGTATTTGGCCAGAATTGCGTCAGCTTCACCACGGGCTTCGCGACGGGCTTTCTCGGCTTCCGCTTCGGCGGCGATTTCGACCTTGCGCTTGTCGATTTCCTCCCGAACAACCTCTTCGGCGTTGAGGCGTTCAGTCTCTGCCAGGGCTTCGGCCTTCTGAATATCGACCTCGGCTTCGCGTTTGGCGACCTCACCCAATCTCAGGGCGGAGGCTTCCTTCACTGCCAGCTCGGCGTTATAAGCCGCCATATCAGCCTTGGCGAGGTTCTCGCCTTCAACCGCTTGGGCTTCTTGCCCCTGCACATAAATCCGCTGATCGGCTTCGGCCTTCTTCTTACCTTTTTCAGCCTCGGCCAGGTTCTCGGCCACACGGATCGTCTGTTCCCGGTTGGCTTCGGCTTCACCGATGGTCGCCGCCGCTTCCTGCTGCTGAACGAAGATGCGTTCGTCCGCTTCGGCTTTCTTCTTGCCCTTCTCGGCCTCGGCAGAATTTTCCGCAACGCGGACATCCTTTTCCCGGAACGCTTCGGCCTCACCGATAGCGCCCAGCTTTTCCTGCACCGAAACATCGATCTTCGCCTGATTGATCGCCTCAGCGGCGGCCTTTTTACCGATGGAGTCGATGTAACCCGATTCGTCGGTGATGTCGGTGATGTTAACGTTAATCAGGTAGAGACCGATCTTGTTCAGTTCCGGCGCCACGTTCTTACGGATCGACTCCAGGAACCGCTCGCGGTCCTGGTTGATCTGCTCGATAGTCAGACTGGCGACGGTCAGACGAAGCTGACCGAAGATAATCTCCTTGGCCATCTCTTCGATGGTGCCCTGCGCCAGATTCAGCAAGCGTTCGGCCGCCGCAGTCATGATCGCCGGCTCGGTGCTGATACCGACGGTAAAGGTACTGGGCACGTTGATCCGGATGTTCTGCATCGACAGCGCTTTTTGCAGCGGGATGCTGATCGTCATCGGAGTCAGGCTCATGTAGACATGGTCCTGAATCAGCGGCCAGACGATGGTACCGCCGCCATGAACACAGCGGGCACTTTGACCGGTCCCGACCTTACCGAAGACCACCAGGATCTTGTCGGACGGGCATCGCTTGTAGCGAGACGCCAGGAACAGCAGGGTCGATACGACCAGGATCACCAGGGCAGTGATCGACAGCGTCCAGTAATCAAAAATGTTGGAATCCAGATAATCCATTGAAGCTCCTCCTAAGACAGTTTTGAAACAACCATCACCTCATCACGCACATCGACCACTTCAATCGATGCCCCGGTGGGGATTTCTTCCCCATTGGAAGACACCGCATCATACTCTCGTAACCGATCCCGCACCCGGATCGATACTCGGCCCTGACCGTCAGCGGGGATGGTCAGGTAGACCGAACCGGTTGCCCCACGAGCCGCCGAATTGGGAAGGGTCCCGCTGGATTGCAACTGGTTGAACAGGGAGAACAGCTTGGCAATCAGCCAGACCGATGCAAAACCGGCGAGAGTCGCACAAATCACCGCCGGCAGAGCCGCGAAGCCGGACTGCCGGCTCATCGCCAGACCGACCAGGCCGAACATCAGCAGGAACGAACTGAGGCTCTGCAGGGACAAGATTTTGAATCCGAGGTCGGAATCGCTCCCGTCGGTGTCGATATCCAACTCCCCATCCATGTCGCCGCCCTCGGCGTCTCCACCTAAAAACTGGAGAATGAGGCGGATCAGTGTAAAGACCCCGCCGATGATGGCGCAGAAGGCAAAGAAGGTTTCCAGCCCAGAAAAATTGGCCAACAGATAACTCATGCCTGTCCTCCCTGCAGGGGCAAAACAAAAAGCGCCACACTCCCGGCCAGCCGGGAATGCAGCGCTTGTTTAGATTGGTTGCGAGTTTTTACCACCCGATCCCCCTTGTAATATCACGACCAAAAACAGCGATCAGCATGACGTAAACAACCTGTTTTTGTCAAGAAAATCAATCCTCTAGGTTTCGTTTAACCGGTCAAAAAATAAAAGGCTGCCCCCCTTCCGGGAAGCAGCCTTTTATCCTGTCGAAGGCCGATATCAGGGGATGATGCGCCCTTCCCCGCCCTCGGGGTAATCAACCGACGAAATCAGACCGTTGAGCGGACCTTGAATATAGTTGCTCAGCGCCTGCTGATAGCTGATGCCCACCGAAGTGAATGTAGCGCCGCGATAGGGATACTGATCGCCGCCGCGGGCCAGAAAATCGATGGTGGCGATATTAACAGCCGGACCGGCAACCACCGCACCGTTTTGCACAATCACTGTCCCGTCGTTCAACACAATCGACTGAACCCGGGTTCCTAGGGTCGTCACCTGACCGTTCTCATCCAACACCTGAGCAATCCCGCTGGGATCGTAGACCATGGTGAAACCGGAAATCTGGGCAAACCGGCCGCCGCCGATCTGGGAAACGGCGTTTTCCATGATCTCCTTAAACTGCTGCCGGGGGATATCGGGAACGATGGTCACAAAGTTGGAGAAGGGTGCAATATCAAAGGTGGTCAGTTCGCTGATATCACCGGCCGGGATCAGGTTGTTGTTTCGAATCCCACCACCGTTCTGCAGGGCCACATCGGCCGCATTGACGTCGAACTGTGTGGCCAACTGGTTGGCCTGCCACAACAGGGCATCGGCCAGAAGGTTGCCCTCGTTGGTCTCTTCCGAACGAACACCAGGATTACGACGCCCTTCCAGGGCCACCTCGGAGGTCGCGATAATATTGGCAGCAAGGTTGTCGACAAAGGCCTGCACCGGCTCGACCACCTTTTTCTGCATCCGCTTGTTGGCCTGCACCGAATCAGGTTGGCTACCACCGGCCACACGAACCGGGCCGGAGGTTTCATCCACGTTGATGACCTTGCCCTGACGGTCAAAATTGACCACCAGGCGGCCGACGTATTTGTAATCGCCCGCAGTGGTCACCACCGGGATGGAAGCTCCGTCGGCACCGGTCGCGGTCAGTGGATAAGCCCCGAAGATTTCGTCACCGGGAACCAGAAGGTCATCGTCATTGGCCAACACTTCATCGCCACCACCGGCGATCATCACATCCAGATCCTCCAGCTGGGCCGCCAGCTGGATGTCCTCCTCCACCGACTGCAGGTGGCTGATCAGGATAATGATCTTCACACCACGACGGGTGAGCTTATCGATCTCGGCCTGGGCTGCAGCAGCAATCTCCGGGTCGATTTCCACGTTGCGCGGGCTGGAGATAAAACGGATCTGCGGGGTGGTCAGACCGACGATCCCGATACGGCGGCCTTTTTCGCGAATCACCAGGCTCTTGACGATCTGTTTCTTTTTGACAAATTTCTGCAGCTTCGGCTCCTGGCCGAAGTCCAGGTTGGCAGTGACAAAGGGGATCTTGCCACGGGTTCCTTTGATAAAGTCGGCCAGCACATCCGGACCGAAATCGAACTCGTGGTTGCCGATGGCCATGGCATCGTAGCCGATGATCCGGATTGCCTTGGAATCGAAGTAAGGCACGCCCTTGGCAAAGCTGGCATTCAACTCCGGGCCGGCGAGGAAGTTGTCGCCGGAGGAGAGCAGGATCACCCCTTTGTTTTTACCCCAGCAGCGACGGTTGTCTTGGGTCGCTTCTGCCCGAAGCTGCTCGACCAGAGTCTTGAAGCGGGCCACGCCGCCGAACTCTTCCAGACCGGACCCCGCATTGATCAACTGCGACTCACCGTCGTTGTTGTGCAGAATGGTCAGTTGAAAATCGGCCTTGCCCCAAAAGGCCAGAGCCGTTCCAACCTGCAGCCCGATCAGGGCGACAGCTGCCAGAGAAACCAGCAGATTTCTCATCACCTTGTGCATTGAATCCTCCTTGTTCCTGAATAGAAGTATGAACCAAAAAAGCCCGAACACACGAGTTCTCTCGTGGATTCGGGCTTTCCGGTGCCTGCCGTGGCAGACCGGTGAAGTTCCCAGACAGATTTTCAAAAACGGAAGAAGTATGACCTAGAAGATCATCTTTTCCACCGCCAAACGATTATTTTTCTGTTAAGGCACAGAGAACCAGGAATGGGCGAGACAAAAACAAGGGGAAGATTAATCACCTGTTTTTGTAAGTGGAGCAAAACTGCGCCAGAGTTACATAGGGGGCAAAAAGAGCATGACAACACCCTCGGATGGGTTTGTCATCAAACAAGAAGGCCCTCTCCAGCGAGAGGGCCCTGTGTTCCTGAGAGAAGAAACGGTGGATTTAAGAAGATTTCCTGTCCAGCTCGTCCGGAAAGAAAGAGGCTTCTTCACCGTTGTCGAAGCGAACCAGAACACCCCAGTTCATCGATTCCTGACCGACGATCACACCCTCCTTGCCCCCATAGGTCTTCGTTGCAGGCCGTCCAGTGTCCTTGACCACAACCTTTTCCCCCTCATGACTGCAGGGGTTGAAAATTTCCTCACCTTGCATTGCCATACTCCTTTGTCGTGCTGGTTGACGTTGTTGGGCTTCTGTTATCTTCAAGCATACTAAATTCGAGAGATGGGAGTTTTATTTCGGTTGGGTAAAGTAATTGGTTTCCCTTGAGAAGATCACCCCCGCAATTTCAGCTCTTCCTTCTCCAACGCCAGCATCCGGTCGCGCATCTCGGCGGCCTTTTCAAATTCGAGATCGGCGGCGGCCTGCATCATCTCTTTCTTGAGTTCTTCGATTCTCTCGCGAATCTCTTTCGGATCGCCCCAGATTCCTTCGCGCTGAGCAACCCTATCCGACTCGACCTGATCCTTGTCCCGCAGGGTATCGAGCAGCGACTTCATCGACTTGCTGACCGAGGCGGGGGTAATCCCATGCTCTTCGTTGTAGGCGAGCTGTTTCTCGCGGCGCCGTTCGGTCTCGTCCATACACTCCTTCATCGACCGGGTGATCTGGTCGGCGTACATAATGACCCGCCCCGCCACATTCCGGGCGGCGCGACCACAGGTCTGGATCAGAGAACGGGTGGAACGGAGGAACCCTTCTTTGTCGGCATCGAGGATCGCCACCAGAGCCACCTCGGGGATATCGAGGCCTTCCCGCAGCAGGTTAATCCCAACCAGGACGTCGAATTCACCCTGGCGCAGATCGCGGATGATTTCGACCCGTTCGACGGTGTCGATATCGGAGTGAAGGTACCGGACCCGGATATTGAGCTCCTGCAGGTAGCCGGTCAGGTCTTCGGCCATCCGTTTGGTGAGAGTGGTCACCAGCACCCGCTGCTGCTTGGCGATGGCATCCCGCAGTTCACCGATGAGATCGTCGACCTGTTCGGTGGCGGGACGGACCTCCACCGGCGGATCGACCAGGCCGGTGGGCCGCACCACCTGCTCGACGAAGACACCCTGGGTTTGCTCCAGCTCGTAATCGGCCGGGGTGGCACTGACATAGACCGACTGGGGCTGCCGCTCGACAAACTCCTCGAACTGCAGTGGACGGTTATCGAGGGCACTGGGCAAACGGAAGCCGTACTCTACCAAAGTCTGTTTCCGCGACCGATCGCCACGATACATGGCGCCGATCTGACTGACAGACACATGGGATTCGTCGATAAACATCAGCGCATTGTCGGGCAGGTAATCGATAAGGGTATGAGGCGCCTCCCCAGGCTGGCGACCGTCGATAAAACGACTGTAGTTCTCGATCCCCTGGCAGTAACCCATCTCCTCAATCATCTCGATATCGAACAGGGTGCGCTGTTCGATCCGCTGGGCCTCCAGCAGCTTGTTGGTATCGCGGAAGTGCTGGATGCGCACCTGCAGTTCGTCCTGAATCCCTTTGATCGACCGCTCCATGGTGGGACGGGTGGCAACGTAGTGGCTGGCGGGAAAGATTCCGGTCTGGTCCAGTCGATCAAGGGTTTCGCCCCGGATCGGGTCGACTTGGCAGATAGCGTCGATCTCGTCGCCGAAGAACTCGATCCGCAGTGCCTGCTTTTCCTCGTAGATCGGGAAGACCTCGACCGTATCGCCCCGTACCCGGAAAGTGCCACGATGGAAATCGACATCGTTGCGCTCGTACTGAATGTCGACCAGCTTTTTAAGCAGATCGTTGCGACCGATCTCCATCCCCACCTCGACCGGGACCATCATGCCGAAGTAGTGCTCCGGCGAACCCAGACCGTAGATGCAGGAGACGGAGGCGACGATAATCGTATCGGGTCGGGTCAGGATCGAACGGGTAGCGCTGTGGCGAAGCTTGTCGATTTCCTCGTTGATCGAGCTGTCTTTTTCGATAAAGGTATCGGTGACCGGAACGTAGGCCTCGGGTTGGTAGTAGTCGTAGTAGCTGACGAAATATTCGACGGCGTTACCAGGAAAAAGCTCTTTGAACTCCCCGTAAAGCTGTGCAGCCAGGGTCTTATTGTGCGCCAGCACCAGCGCCGGGCGTTGGGTTTGGTGGATGACGTTGGCCATGGTAAAGGTCTTGCCGGAGCCGGTAACGCCGAGCAGAACCTGCCCTTCGTCCCCCCGTTCGATCCCTTCGACCAGTTCCTCGATCGCCCGGGGCTGATCCCCGGCCGGTTTGTATTCGGAATGAAGTTCAAACTGTGCCATAAAAACCGGACCTTTTCTTGGTGCTGCCGACCAATTTCGACTCGGCCCCAGGGAGGGGTGAGTCATAAAAAAACAGATTATTATCGTACTGTTTTTTGGCAAATGAAGTAAGACTGCAACATCGTTGCAGGATGGCGAAACGAACATGACCAGGCCCAGAGGTGGGCTTGGTCATCCAAGAATAACGAAGCCGCCGAGGAAACGGAACGATAAATCTGTGTTAAAACACCCAGTTGCTTTTGTTCCAAATTGACATGCCTCGCCAAATCTGCTAGCTGTTGTAAGTCGCAAAAACGAAAATCCAACGGATTCAACGGTGAATCCTGCCCGTGGCAACGACGCCCGCAGCCCCTAAGGGAGGTCGGGCGTTTTTTCATTTGGGTGTGGGGAAATGACTTTTTAAGATTTTCCCTAATAAAATCAACTTGTTTGCGTACCACTCATCAACCAATTCGCAAGGAGGAATCACCATGATCCGCAAGTCTCTGGCCATCCTGGCCCTGGGGCTGCTTGTTGCCACCCCGGCACTGGCCGCCAAAACCATCAAGATCGGTTTCAACATCCCTCTGACCGGCGATATCCCCGAGGTCGGCGAAGGCTCCAAAAATGCCGCCGAGATGTATCTCGCCGACATCAACGGTGCCGGTGGCCTTGAGGTCGGTGGCAAGAAGTACATGCTCGAATTCATCTACATGGATAACGAGTCCAAGGCCGAGTCTGCTGTCAACGCCGCCCTAAAGCTGATCGAGCAAGAAGAGGTTGTCGCCATTATCGGCCCCAACTCCTCCAAGCAGGCGGTTCCCGGCGGTGGTACCGCCAACGACAACCGTGTCCCGATGATCAGCCCCTGGTCGACCAACCCCGACACCACCAAGGACCGCCCCTGGGTCTTCCGTGCCGCCTTCCTGGACCCGTTCCAGGGCCCGGTTGTGGCTGACTTTGCCGCCAAGAAGTTCAGCGCCAAGACCTCCGCGGTTATCTTCGACATCTCCAACGATTACTCCAAAGGCTTGGCCGAAATCTTCAAGTCCTCCTGGGAAGCCAAAGGCCTCGGCCCGGTGGTTGCCTTCGAATCCCACGGCACCAAAGACCAGGACTTCTCCGCTCAGCTGACCAAAATCATCGCCGCCAAGCCGGACTTCATCTTCGTTCCGGACAACTACAACCAGGTGGCTCTGATCGTTCAGCAGGCCCGTGACCTTGGTTACAAAGGCCCCTTCATGGGTTCCGACGCCTGGGGTACTCCGGACCTGATCAAACTTTGCGGTGAGCAGTGCTACGGTCAGTACTTCTCCACCCACTACGCCGCCGCCGGTGCCAAAGGCGCCACCAAGGTCTTTATCGATCGCTACCAGAAGAAATACGGTGTTGAGCCGGCAGACTACGCCGCTCTCACTTGGGACTCCATCGGCCTGCTGGTTGAAGGCATCAAGAATGCCGGTAAAGTCGACAAGAACCCCCGTAAAATGCGTAAACTGATTCGCGAGGGTCTGGCTTCCATCCAATCGTTCGACGGCATCACCGGTTCCGCCAAGTTCGATGAGCAAGGCGACCCGATCAAGTGCGCCGTGGTTGTTAAAATCTCCAACGAAGGCACCTTCGTCTTCGAAGAATCTGTCTGCCCCTAACCGAGCAGGCCTATAAAGGAACGAAGCGGGAGCCGGAAGGCTCCCGCTTTACTGTTGTCTGACGCCATGTTTGCCATGGTGACCACCGGTCATTTCCAAGGAAGATCTCAGTGGATTTCATTACTTTTATTCAAAATGTCTTGAACGCCCTGCAATGGGGGAGTTTTTACGCCCTGATTGCCCTCGGCTATACGCTGGTCTACGGAGTCCTGCGCCTGATCAACTTTGCCCACGGCGATATCTTTATGGTCGGCGCCTATATCTCGTTCTTTGTGGCCGGGTTTTTCCTCGGACCGCTGGCGGGCCTTTCACCCGCCATGACATTCCTCGTGACCGTTCCACTGACCATGGTTCTGACCGCCTGCGTCGGGGTGACCCTGGAAAGGATCGCCTACCGACCATTACGACGTAAAGGGGCCCATCGCCTCTATGTTGTCATTACAGCGCTGATGTGCGGACTGATCCTGGAATACTCCAACCTCGCCGTTCTCGGCGCCAGCCGGTTGAAGTTCCCCGAACTGATCGAAAAACAGATCTGGAACATTGGCGGTGTTACCCTGACCAACCTCAAGGTGATGGTGATCTTTACCGCCATTATCGTCTTCCTTTTGCTGCAATGGGTTATCACCAAGACGCGGGTCGGCATGGCGATGCGGGCGATCTCCTACGACAAGTTCGCCATCCCGCTGATGGGGATCCCTGTCGACAATATCATCGTCATCACCTTTATCCTCGGTTCCGGCTTCGCCGGTCTGGCCGGTCTGCTCTTTGCCATGAGCTACCCGGTCCTTGAACCGTTTATGGGGATGCTGATCGGCTGGAAGGCCTTTATTGCCGCCGTCGTCGGGGGAATCGGCGATATCAAGGGCGCCTTCGTCGGCGGTTTTCTCCTCGGCTTTATCGAGATCGGCGTGGTTATGGTCTTTCCCTCAACCTTCCGTGATCTGTTCGCCTTTACCATTCTGCTGCTGATACTGTGGATAAAACCGACCGGGCTGTTCGGTATTCCGCAGTCGACCAAGATTTGATTGGGAGGATAGGGATGAAACAATATTCTCTCAATATCGGCATGGTCCTGAGTGCCATCCTGGTTCTGACCGCGGCGCACCTCGGATGGATCGACAACTATATCCAGATCGTTCTGATGGCCGTTGGCATCAACATCATCATGGCGGCCAGCCTGAACCTGATCAACGGCAATATGGGTGAATTCACCTGCGGCCACGCCGGTTTCATGTGCGTGGGCGCCTATGTCTCTTCATTGATCTCGGTCTATCTCTTCGGCAGCAAGTTCGGTGACCCGCAGCTCCCCATCGGCGCCGTCTTCATTGCCTTCCCGATCATTCTTTTGATTGGCGGAGCGGTCGCCGCAGTCTCGTCGTTGCTGGTGTCGGTTCCCTCGTTTAAAACCCGGGACGACTATCTGGCCATTATCTCCCTCGCGGTGAACTACATGATCATCTCGTTGCTGGAGAATATGGACACGATCATTACCTTCATCGCTTCCAAATACGCGAAGCTCTTTAACCTTCCAGACCCAGGGAATATTGAGATTATTGGTGGTTCCCGAGGTTTTCAGGGAATGAAGGATACGGTCTGGGCCATGATCGACGTCTTCGACGGCCCCTGGATGCTGTTCTGGGTGATTCTGGTCGCGGGCTTCACCGTCTGGATCATCCGGCGCTTTATCGGGTCGACCTACGGTAAGGGGGTCAACGCCATCTGCCAGGACGAGGTCGCCGCCGAGATCATGAGTGTCAACACCAATAAGGTGAAGATCATCAACTTTATGGTGGCCGCCGGGCTGGCCGGTTGCGCGGGTGGTCTCTACGCCCACGTCTACGGATACGTCAATCCCCAGTCATTCGGCATTCTCAAATCGACCGAAGCGATGGTGATGGTCTACCTCGGCGGCATGGGCTCCCTCTCCGGTGCGGTCATCTCGGCGATCCTTTTCACCGCATTGCTGGAGATTCTGCGCTCTCAGGCGATTATCGATTTCCTGCTGTCGCCCGCGACCTTCTTATTTCCGGACTGGGAACCCTCGGCCGGCGTCGTCAAGTGGGTTGTTATCCCGCTGATGCTGGTCATCGTGATGCAGTTCCGTCCGGAAGGGATTATGGGCAATCGCGAGCTGTCCGATGTGTTCCCCAAACTGAAGAAGTTCTACAGGTTTAAATAATGGATCCGAAACAACCAACACCAGACAATTCACCGGTTCTTGAGATTCGCGGCATGACCCAACGCTTTGGGGGTCTTAAAGCGGTCTCCGGTTTCAATGTCAGCCTGATGCCGAATCAGTTGACCGGTCTCATCGGCCCCAACGGTGCCGGCAAGACCACCGTCTTCAACCTGTCCAGCGGCTTCTACCAACCGACGGAAGGGGCGATCTTTGTCAACGGGCAACCGACAGCGGGTCTGAAACCCCACAAGGTGACCTCGATGGGCATTGCCCGGACCTTCCAGAATATCCGTCTGTGGAACGACATGACGGTGCTCGACAATATTCGGGTCGCCCAGCACTACTGGCTTAAATACGGCTTCTTCAGCAGCGTCTTCCGTACCCGCAGCTACAAGGAACGGGAAGCGCAGATCACCAAAGAGGCCGAAGAGCTGCTCGACGTCTTCGACCTGCGGCAGTTTGCCGACGAAACACCGAAAAATCTGCCTTATGGCACTCAGCGCAAACTGGAAATCGCCCGAGCCTTGTCGACCCATCCGAAGCTGCTGATGCTCGATGAACCGGCGGCCGGACTCAACTCCGCCGATGTGCTGGAGCTGATCCGGCTGATCCGGTGGATTCACGACAACTTTGATGTCAGCATCTGGATGATTGAGCACCATATGGATGTGGTGATGGAACTGTGCAGCCAGATCAAGGTTATCGATTTCGGCGAGACCATCGCCGAAGGCACCCCGGACGAAGTTCGCACCCACCCTGCGGTCATTACCGCCTATCTTGGAGACGATACAATCTGATGTTGCTGCAAGTTGAAAATCTTGAGGTCAAGTACGGGAATATCCAAGCTCTCCATGGGATCAGTTTCCATGTCAACAAGGGCGAGATCGTCACCCTGATCGGCGCCAACGGTGCTGGCAAGACCACCAGTCTGTACAGTATCGCCCGCCTGCCGCCGCCGGAAGCGCCTCGCGTGATCGGAGGCGATATCAAGGTCGAAGGGCAATCGATCCTGAAAACATCGCCCAACGCGGTGGTCAAAGATCTGAAGATGGCCCTGGCACCGGAAGGGCGCCGTATCTTCGGCAACCTGACGGTGATGGAAAACCTCAAGCTCGCTACCTATGCGCGCGAGAAGGGGGCCAACCTGGAAGCCGAGTACGATCACATCTTCGAACTGTTCCCGCGCCTCAAGGAACGCCGGGAGCAACGCAGCGAATCCCTCTCCGGGGGCGAACAGCAGATGCTGGCCGTCGGCCGTGCGCTGATGACCGGCTGCAAGACGCTGTTGCTGGACGAACCGTCCATGGGTCTGGCACCGGTTCTCAAATATGAACTTTTTCGCAAGCTGAAGCAGCTCAACGAAGAGGGGATGACCATCCTCCTGGTGGAGCAGAACGCCAAACTGGCCCTGGAGCTGGCGCATCGTGGTTACGTGATGGATACCGGTAAGATCGTTATTGAAGGTCCCAGTGACGAGATCCTGGCTAACCCGGAAATTAAGAAGGCATATCTTGGCGGATAACCCTCGGTTCGCCTGAAGGAACAGATGCATTCAACCCCGCAAGCCGATCCTTGAGTTCGGTGATACGGTTGCGGCTGACTGGAACCATTGTATCGTCTATAATAGCCACCCAGCCGCGCCCTTTTCGCGTCACCCCTTCGACAGAGTCGAGATTGACCAGATGGGAGCGGTGAATTTGAAGGAAACGATCCCGGGGAAGTTGCTGCATCGCTTCTTTCAGTGACAATCGGACCAACGCCTCTTTTCCCTCCCCCTCTGAAGTCCGCCAAAAGATGCGCGCATAATGGTCTTCCATCGAAAGGTGAGTGATCTGTTCTACAATCACGATCAACCGCCCGCCATCCAGGCTCCATCGCGTGGTAACGGGTCTTGGTAAAAGATAAATCGGCGGGTCCAACCGGCTTTTGTGCCAAAGCGCCAGCCCTGTCAGCAGACCGAAGGCAGGAACCCAAGAGGAGAAACACCAAAAAGACATCGGCCAGAATTTCGGTCGTTGACACACAAAGGTTTCATAGTACCGAAGAAGTTCGGGCTTGTACCCGTCTATGGCGTTATAAACGACGGTTCGCTGAACCAGGTAGGCCACAGCAAACGACAGGAGTCCCATCCACCATAGGCTGGAAATCCGAAGTTTTATTTGGGGAAAGGCCGCTTGCCGAAGCAGCCGCCAACCTTCCATTAGGGTCAGAAAAATCAGTCCGAAGTTTAAAATGGTATGCCAGGCATACATCCCTTGAAACTCCTGGGACACGGCCTGACTTCGCCACACCCCGAGAGCCAACAGACTGGCAAACGTCGCAGCTCCGATCAGGAGCCAATAGGACAGATAAAGAAAAAGCCTCTGCTCCAACCTTTGCTCAAGGCAGCTTAAATCCGTCTGCCAATAGAGCCTGATCGATTCTCCAAATGGGAAAACCCTCTTTTTTCTGTCCAGCTTCATAGGCCCCTCCGCCACAAGACAGCGAACCCGTTTAAGATACGCCCTTGTAGCGGGAAAAGCATCACTTATCGTTTTCACGACAGAAAAGTCCCCCTGGCGACAGCCTTATGGCCTCTCCGACGCCTCCATGGCACCAAAGTGAAACATCCCATTCACGGCCAAGGAGGTCTATTTATGCTCACTCTTCGATCTGTGCTTTTTTCGCTCCTATTAATGACAATGTCTTTCCCCACGTGCTTCGCTGAATCCACCAGACTTCGTTACGATGGCGGCGCTCAGTTTACTATCGAGACCCCTGCCGGTCGACATATCTTTATCGACGTGTTCAGTCCTGCTGAGCTTGAAGCGACACCCTCAGATCAAGACATCCTTCTCACTACCCACCGAACCCATATGGATCACTGGCATCGGGAATTCAAAGAGTCTTTTCCGGGGCAACAGCTTTTTGTCGAAAGCGGTGAGTTGGTTCATCCGGATGTTCGTGTTGTCGGAATTCCATCCGGACATCATCCGGACGACGGCTTTTCCGAAGACGACTGTTCCCATGCCATCTTCCTGATTGAAACCGGAGGGGTTCGCATCGCCCATTTGGGGGATATCGGTCAGGACACATTTACTGAAAACCAATTACAGACCCTGGGACGCCTCGATGTATTGATAACCCAGTTCGTGAATCCCCGGTACAGCCTGATGGACCTGAAAAACAAGAAAGGGTTCCGCTTGGTGGAACAACTGAATCCTCGCCTGGTGATTCCAACACACCATACGGGACTGGCAGCTATGGAGCTGGCAAAAGATTATTGGCCGTGTCTGGCATTCGACAGCCAAACCATAAAGATCACCGCGGGGGCCCTTCCTCCCAAAACGCAATTCCTTGTTTTGGGAGAATTAGCCTCCATCGCCATGGAGGATCTTGGCTATCGGCTTTGGACGGATTAACCTCACCGACCCACTTTTGCCAAAGAAGATTTTATCCGTTACACTGGGCGCCTTATTCTGAATCACTAATCACGGAGAAAAGCGCGCTCATGCAAGAATCCCAAAACAGCCAGGTGGTCCTTCGCAAGGCCATGTGGCTGTTTTTTATCATCTTTCTATCAATCAGCACCCTTGTAGCCGGGCTGATACACCTCTTTTACAGGGTACAGACCGGCAGCCACCTGGACGGCCTGCTTGTCCGGGAGCAACAGGCAATTGCACTGGAATCCCATCAGGCGCTCCAATCCCTTGGAGGCGTATTAACGGACCTGGTCTACCTGCGACATCAGAACGAACTTCAAGATTTCTTCGAAGGCGATCATCAAGCTCTGGACGAAGTGGCCAACGAATATCTGCATTTCGCACTGGCCAAACAGATGTATGACCAGATTCGCCTGATTGACCTTGAAGGGCAGGAGTTGGTCCGGATCAACCTCAACGATGGACGGGCCCGCCGGGTTCCTCGCCACGAGCTTCAGAACAAAGCCCATCGATACTATGTCAAGAACACCCTGACACTGGGCCCCGAGGAGATTTTTGTCTCCCCCCTCGATCTCAACATGGAGCATGGAAAGGTTGAATATCCACTGAAACCGATGCTTCGCTTTGTGACCCCTGTGTATGACTCTCTGGGAAAACGACGCGGCATCATTGTTCTCAACTACAAAGCCCAGAGTTTTCTAAACCACCTGCGTAATATCGGATCTAACGCCGATGGAGACAGCATGCTGTTGAACCAGGATGGTCACTGGCTGCTCAGTCCTCAGCGGGAGGACGAGTGGGGCTTTATGTTCGCGGAGAGAAAGGATCGAACGTTCGGTGCCGATTTCCCCACCGAATGGCACACTGTCCTGGACGAACCGACGGGACAGTTTCTGACCGATCAAGGGCTGTTCACCTACACCACCCTTTTTCCCTTTGACCAGTTCGGTCCGGAAGAGCTTCCTGCGGCGGGCCCCGATCTGCGTGAGGTGATCGTCTCCAACTCCAATCAAGGATTCTGGAAACTGGTCTCCCATATTCCAACAGAACGGATCGGTCAGTACGGCTCCCGCTTAAAAACCCGATTGATGACTTTGGGCGCTGCTCTGCTCTTGCTGGCCGCTACCGGCAGCGCTTTTATCGCTCTGGCTCTGTCACGACATCGTCTGTACCAGGCCCAACTGGAAGTGATGGCCCATTTTGATCTTTTGACCGGTCTTCCCAATCGGGCCCTTTTCTTTGACCGCCTGATTCAGACGTTGGAACAAGCGCGTCGTTACGATCGACCGTTTGGCCTGCTTTATATCGATCTGGACAATTTCAAGGATGTCAACGACACCCTGGGGCACGATGCCGGAGACCAGCTTCTGGCCATCATGGGTAAACGGCTGCAAAACGTTTGCCGGAAAGCCGATACGGTCGGCCGTTTGGGCGGGGATGAATTCGTTGTTCTGCTGAGTGAAGTGGAAGGACGGCCGGGCTGTGAAGCCGTGGCCGAAAAGATCCTGGAAGGAATGAAGGAGCCGGTCCGTCTGCGCGGTGCCACTCGCGTTATCACCGTCAGTATCGGAATAGGCCTCTATCCGGAAGATGGCGAAACCGCCGACGACCTGTTGACCCGGTCGGACCAGGCGATGTATCAGTCCAAAATGAAAGGGAAAAACCAGTACCGCTGACGGGCTGTCGAATTTTTTAACAACATTAAACCGGCGTTTTATTTTCAACGATATTTCAACGGATTAGCGATTGGCTCACTTATTGCTAATTCCATTCAACGAATACAGCACAATGTGTATCTACAAACAGTCGTCACGACTGTGTGCAATTCAGTTGTCGTCAATGGAATACAATCCCCCCATGGCTGCCTCCCCCGGGCAGCCTTTTTCTTTGAGATGTCCGGCCTCAGACTTCAACCACCTTCTCCGCCTGGAGTTGCAGGGAACCGACATAGTCCGGATGGAGGTCGAACCGTTCCCACCGCTCTTTGTCGACTATGGGGGCACAACCGTTGCCGGTGAGACCAATTCCAAAATCCTGGGCCAGAGCATCCGCCACATG
>JANQIN010000004.1 GCA_028282145.1 Thermodesulfobacteriota bacterium
GGCCAAAAAAATCGTTGCTTTTAGGGGCCGGCTTGGGAGCGGCGCAGCCGGACAGAAGTCCGGAGAACAGCAGGCCAGCGACAATCCATGCGATGGATCGTTTCATAATCCCTCCAGACTGTAAAATTCAGTGTCTTCGTCCTTCTCGCTCGAGAAAGAAAACCTTGCAAATAATAAAGGGCAGACTGAATGAAAGCCTGCCCTTTGTTCATAACACATAATTCCTCAAAGTTTATTTCTTTTTCCAACCATCACCGGTCTGGATAAACCAGCCGGACCGGGCTTGCTGCCGCCAGCTGTCGGCGAAGATGGTCTGTACTTCACCTGCCTTGTCAGAGAAACCGTTGGCAATGGCGATCTCGCGGTAGAGACGTTGACGGTCGTTGTTTTCCTGCTTCACTAACTGGGAGACCTTGCCCCGATCTTTCAGACCAAGCCCCTCGGTGGTTCGAACAGTCAACAGCCCATTGGCGGCGATCCCGACATGCCCCGAATCAAGAAAGGGGAAAAGCTGTGTGGAGCGTTGTTTCATCGAGGCCTTGATGGCCCGGATCTCAGGGGTACTGACGTTGATATCCTGGGCCGCGTAGGCTTCGCTCACCTGGAAAAGACGGAAGAACGACTGGGGTTTTTCTTGAGGTGTCGCTGGAGCGTTCTTCTGATCACCCCAGACTTCGTTGACGATCCGATCCGCCGCATCCCGCACCTCTTCGGCCGGGAAGTAGATGTTGATGGTGACACAGGACAGCACCAACAGGCAGCTCAGCAGTGGCAGGGTGCGACGTAACAGGTTCATGGTTTTCCTCCGTTTCTGGGGTCTCTTCTATCCTACCGTTGGACGATTCAGGCCGCAATAAAGTTTACAGCCGGTTTCTTTAGGCGATCCATGTTCATTACCCTATCGGGCCTGGCGGTCGATTCGTTGCAGGCGGCGGAGCATCTCCTTGAAACTGACGGTGGCCGGTGGAGAGACGATATCGATCTTGGGCGGCCAGAACCCTCCGTCAACCAGGTAGCGGTCACTGTCTTTGCGGGCGATCCCCCGCAGGAAGAAACGATCGTTCTCCAGCCGACATTGAAGACCAAGCTTTCGGTAGTTGTACCGGGGGATAAAGCGGTAGATGCCTCGGCTGAGGGCCGAACTCGACGTTCCCTGACTTACCACCGTCAAATTGTCCAATGCGCGGACACTGATATCCCGGGGGCCTTTGTCCCGGCTCTCGATCCGTGCTTCAAACCGGGAGGGGGTGGCCCCCAACAGGCGCAGGTTGTGTGCGTAGCCGTCCACGATGCCGTTCATCTCGCCAAAAGCGAGGGTCTGGGTCAGCTTCTGCAGGTCGATGCCGGAGAAGGAGAGGTTGACTTCAAACCCAGGGTAGGCGCCGAAGAGGTCAGTCGCCCGCATCCTGTCGAGGCGAATATCCCCGCCAAAGGCCTGAATCTGTGCTGTCCCTTCGGAGCGAACACTGCTGTCTCTGTAGGTCATACGTCCCAGGTCAGCGTCGAGGGTTCCGGCCATAGACGGCCAGTTCATTTCCTGGGTCAGGTCTGTCAATTGGACCCCCTCGACCCGGATTCCGGTTTCCATCTGAAAAGGTTGCCCCCCACCACGAAGGACCAGGTCGTCAACAAGGGCTGCCCCCTGGGCAAGTGACCAGCGCTGGGTCCCGGGAATTTTTAACTGATTTCGGGCGGTTTCCAAGGTCAACATATCGGTCTTGAGGTTCAAGGGACCAAGCCGCAATGCCTGGATGTGCAGCCGGGCCGATTGCGGAGAAAGCCGGGCTCCCGGTTTGGTCCCCAGAGAGATAGGAAGTTTTCCCCGACTTGTTTCCAGCCAGAGGCCGATATGGGGCCAGGACAGGATCAGATCATGAGGAGAAAAATCCCCCTGAACGATCCAGCCTTTCGGGCTGCGATGAAACTCACCCTGGCCGGAGATGCGGCCGACCAGGTCGATATCAGCCATCTGAGGATTCACTCCCTCCAACGCCTGACGTAGAAGAGGGGCCAGGGCCTTCTCCAGTCCAGTGAGCTGGAAATCGCCCTGAAGGTCCTGTTGGTTGGCGGAAAGGGTTCCTGTAAAGCGGGCATCGCCCATGCCTTTGGAGGTAAGGCGGCCTTCGGTGATCGACAGACGAGCAGCGAGGTTATCGTAATGTCCTTTAAGCCGCCAGAGCCCGGGCCAGGCTCCGGTCTCTGCATAAAAGGCTCCTGACAGGATTTCACGTACTCCCAGATCCCCCTGAAGGTCCAGCTCCCAATGGTTTCCCCGTTGAAGGATCTTCCCCCGGGCGGCCAGGACGCCACCTCCCAGACCTCTGAAACCGTCGGGGCTCAGGTAGCCGACATCCTGCATTCGCAGATCTTCTAAGGTCAGTTGAGTACCGCCGGGGGTCTGTTTCCAGACCCCCTGAGCCTGTATTCGGCCTGTCGGCAATCCTTCACCACCAAATCGGGCAGAGCTTTTCTCGGTGTGGAAGGTCCATTTCTGTGGAGATCCGAAGATCCGCCAGGAGCTTTGGCCGTCCTCCAGTTGAAAACGGCCCCATACGGCCTTTCGCAGTTCGATCGTCCCGTTGCCGCTCCAGGAAGAGGGCTGTCGTTGAAAAATCCCTTTGCCCGCCAACCCTTCGAAATCTTTCAATCGGGTTGGCCAGAGGCCCCGGGGAAGGAGGCGACGCCATGTCGAAGCTTTATTGGAGAACAGTTCCCAGCTCCAGCGCTCCGAGTCTCCCCGAGCGCGAAAAAGCGCCCTGTTCGCGATTCGGGTGTCCAGACGCCCTTCCCAGCGATTGCCGGAGGCCGCAAATTGAAGCCCGGCCTCTACCCCTCCAAGCTGGAACGCTTCTTTGCGCCTCTTCTGTTTTGCGGGATCGGGTTTTCCAACAAGATGAAATGCCCCTTCCCAACGGTCCTCACCCGTCAGAAACACCTCGCCCCCGGCGTTCAGACGCCCCTGAATCGGCCATTGCCAATCGGGTAGAACGGCGCGGGCGAGAGCGGCAGGTTGAGGGATTTTCAGCTCAATCGTTGCCCGACTTTCTGTCCCGGGAACGAGGGAAAATTGAAGGTGGGACTCACCCGGGAGGTTGAGTTGACCTTCCAGCTCCAGCTGTTTGCCGAGGCGAACACCGATCTGGCCCTGACCCACGTTGATCGATTTCCGGTCCCATTGGACTTGGGCGCTGGTGAGATTAAGGTGGAGCGGTGGGTCGTTCTGTCGGTTCCATTCCAGACGAGGTTGCTGGAGAGAAAAGGACAAAGCTTCGGGCAGAGGCCAATCGAATTGAAGGGCACGAATCAGCCTCTGAACCTCGTCGGAGTCGATCTGGTCCAACTGGAGCTGAACACCCGGGGTGTCAGCCGTCGGATCCAGTGTGAAAAGGACAGCACGGGGCAGAAGCTCCTGCGCATCCAGATGCGCTTGTTGTAAAAGCAGTCGTGCAGGTTCTCCCGGGATCAACTGCCCTTCCACGGCCAGAGGCAGGGCCTCCGGACCGAGTTTGCCAGTCAACAGGAAGGGAGCGGTTTTATCTTGGGTGCGGATCTGGGCCTGGAGTTCGCGGATCAGGTAGCGTTGGTTTTCTCGATGGATGCGAACGACCCCGTTGGCCAGCATCAGTTGCCGTATCGGAACCACCGGTAGGTCCAGGGCCGAGGAAGACCTTCTGTCAGAAACGATCTCCAGTGTCATTTCGGGACGAAAAATCTGCACCAGTTCCAGTTGTTTCCGCTTCAGACTTTTCCAGGACCATCGGACAAATGTTTCCTGAACCTCCAACTTATGGCCCGGCCCAAGCTGTACCTGCAGTCCGGTCAGACGTGCGCTGTACAGGGTCAGTTCAAGCCGGTCCAGAATAACATCGCCCTTCAGCTTGTTGGCAAAGGCGGCTTCCAGAAGGGGGCGAAGAATCTGTTGCTGTCCGGGGGAGCTGGCTAACAGAAGGAAGAGGGCCAGCAAAAGCGCAACTGCCGTAAGGGCGCTGTAGCGTAAAACAGGTCGCAAGAGGTCAGTCTTTCAGCCGAAGCCGAACGCGCCCCGGCGGTGTGGAGCCGAGCATCTGCTTTAGTTCGGAATCCAGTTGCCCCAGACCAATCTCGCGCACATGGCGAGAAAGGCCCGGCAAGGACCAATCGGTGGCGAGACGATTCCATAACCGCTCTCTTTCATCCTGTGGTGCATTCGCGCTGTCCGTTCCGGTCAGGGTGATACCGTTCAGAATAAACGGAAGGACGGTTGTCTGGAGCACGTGGGATGCTGCGTTGCCGCAACAGGCGACGATGCCCCGCTTTTGAATCTGCTTTAAAACCGAGGCCAGAATATCTCCGCCAACCGTATCGACGGCTCCTACCCAACGGCCACGAAGAAGCGGCTTGCTACTGGAATCGATGACCGATGCGGGGTCGAGAATCTCGTCGACACCGAGGGAGGAGAGGTAGGGCGTTCTGTCCGTGCGGCCATTCATCGCTTCCACCCGGTATCCGAGTTTTTTCAGTAACAGGATGGCCACAGTACCGACACCACCACTTCCACCGGTCACCAGAATGGGTCCATGGTCGGGCTTCAGACTGTGGCCAATCAGTCGGTCGAGGCAGATGGCGGCAGTGAAACCGGCGGTACCGAGGGCCATGGCATCCTCAGCATTGAGGCCACCGGGGAGTGGAAGGGCCCATTCAGCCGGGATGCGGATCTGCTGGCCGAACCCACCGGAGGTGTTCATGCCGAGATCGTAGCCAGTGACAAGGGCGGGGTCACCTGCCTTCCACCTCGGATCGGCACTTTCAAGGACTACGCCTGCTGCATCGATGCCGGGTGTGTGGGGGTAATGCCGGGTGACACCTCGATTCCCACTGGCGGAGAGCGCGTCCTTGTAGTTGAGAGAGGAGTAGTCGACCTGAATCCGCAGGGAGCCCTCTGGGAGTTCATCGCTCCCTTTGCTTTCCACAGCACCCTCAAACCTGCCTTCGGCCGTTTCGCGAACGACAAAGGCGTCGAAATGGCTATTCGTCATGGCTTCACCTCCTTCGATCAGTCTAACAAAAATAGGCTGCTGTAGAAAAAGGTGAATGGTTTTAAGCTGTTAAGGGTGTAAGAAAGTCAGCCGAGGGCCGGGACGGGGATGAGGGTTCCGGATTCGGTCACTGTTTCAATGACACCGTTCAGGTTATTTTTCACGATCTGATCTGCCGGGAGAGGAGGGTTGAAATAGAATCCCTGAGCTTCGTAGCACTGGCGTTGGGTGAGAAACTGCACCTGTTCAATGCCTTCGACACCTTCGGCGATAATCGTCAACCCGAGATTACGTGCCATCGAGATGATGGTTTCCACGATAATGGCATCATTGGGGTCGACCAGAATATCGCGAATAAAGGTCCGATCGATCTTGATGCGATCGACAGGGAAATTCTTCAGGTAATTCAGGGAGCTGTAACCGGTGCCAAAATCATCGATAGCAAGCTGGATTCCGCGAACTTTTAAATCCGTAAGCGTGTCGATGACATCGCGGGCACTCTCCATAAAGGTGCTTTCCGTCAATTCCAACTCCAGGAGGTTGGGAGGCAGGCCGGTTTCAGCCAGGACGTCCTCCACGATATCCACCAGGTCAGGTTGAACCAGTTGTCGGACGGATAAATTGACGCCGATCCTCAGACTGCTCAGGTCTTTGGAATTCCACCGAGCCCCTTGTCGGCAAGCCGTTTCCAGAACCCACTCACCGATCGGGCGAATAAGACCTGTGCTTTCCGCCAGGGGTATAAATTCCCCTGGCAGAATAACGCCCCGCTCCGGATGGCACCATCTCAGAAGAGCTTCTACACCGATAATCCTCCCGCTCTGCAGGTTGTACTGGGGCTGGTACTCGAGAAAAAACTCGCCACGATAGAGGGCCTTTCGCAGGTCGGCCTCCATCTGGATACGTTCACTGGAAGTTTTCTGAATTTCGCTGGAGAAAAAGGTGCAGGTATTGCGGCCTTTGGTTTTGGAGGCGTACATGGCCATGTCGGCGTGTTTGAGAAGCTGTCCCTGGTCGCACCCGTCGTAGGGAAAGATCGCTGCACCGATACTGGTGGAGCAGAAAACCTCCTGGTTGAAGATGGTCGTCGGGGTTTGCATGGCTGTCAGGATCTGGGCGGCAATGGATTCTATGTCTTCCCGACTGTTGATGTGCTGCAGCAGAATGATGAACTCATCTCCTCCCAATCGTCCGACCGTGTCGGTCGAGCGGACACAGTTGCTCAGACGTTCTGCCACCTTTTGCAGTAGTTTATCCCCTGCGCTATGGCCCAGGGAGTCGTTAATATCCTTGAATCGATCCAGATCCAGGAAGAGGAGTCCCAGCAGATAGTCCTCACGCCGTGCCATGCGGAGAGCTTGCGAAAGACGGTCATTGAACAGGGTACGGTTGGGAAGCTTGGTCAGGCTGTCAAAAAATGCAAGCTGCCGGATTTCGTTCTCTGCCTGTTTTCGTTGTGTTATGTCGATCGTCAGATTAATCGCGGCAATGACGTTGCCCCGGGTATCGTGGATCGGGGTAACCGTATGGTCTCCCCAGAAGTTCGAACCATCCGAGCGTAAAAAAAGTCTCTCATGGCGAAAGGTTTTAGCATCTCCACGAGTGAGCTTGTCATAGGTTTCCCTGCGCAGGGTGCGGTCGCTTAAAGGGGTCTCCCCGTCAATGGTCAGGTCGGTCACATTTTGACGGTCAGCCTTCAGCATTTGTACCCAGGCGTCGTTCATCTGGACGTAATTCCCGTCGATGTCGGTGACACCAATCCCGACAGCACTGTTACCCAGCAGTGCCTGAAACCGCTCCTCCGTAAGTCGCATGGCGGTTTCCGCGATTTTTCGGCGTCGGATATTGGCAAGAAGAACGAGAATGAGTCCCGTCAGGAACACGATGGCGAGACTGGCACGAACCAAAAGCGAGGAATAACGGCTATCGGTGCTATTGATCAGGTAGGAGCCTTCGGGGAGGCTGGTTTTTGGCAGGGAAAATCGGTTAAGAACCTTTTCGTCAAAGAGGTAGCGACTGGGTGATTCCATACGAACCGGAATGGACTCAACCGGTTCTCCATCCAGAATACGAAGGGCGATCCGCGCAGCGGCTTCGCCTTGGCTGAACCCATCCGTCAGCTTTCCACCAATAACACCAAACCCGAGGCTGAAATCCCAGGTTGCGTAAACAGGGACGTTGCTGGCAGCGCTGATGAGATTGGCACTTTCGTCATATTCAAAGAATTCACCCGCACTGTCGCGAAAGAAAGTTGTATAGAGCACCGCGCTGTCTTTGTTGAGGGTGCCAAGCAGCGTTTTCAGGTCAGCCATGGAGATTCTGGAGACGGGAATAAACTCCAACGTGCCTTCGTATTGCGGAAGAAGGCGTGTTAATTGACGATGCGTACGTTTCCCGGTGGGCGTGTCATCTTCGATGACATACAGTTTTTTGATGTCCGGCTGAAGTTTGCGAATCAACTCCACGTTTCCGGCAAGATCAGGTAACTCGTTGATGCCCGTATAACCGGATGCTCCGTTGAGCAGCTTGGGGTCGTAATCGTTGATACCGCAGAAAACGACGGGGGTCGGTCCAAAGACCTGGTCCCGATAGTTGGTCAAGAAGGATAAGGCGTTGTTGTCGGATGCGATAATGACATCGAACTCGCCCTTTTTGAATTTGAACCGGTAGATGTCTCTGAGCTTCTGTAGGTACTCCGGATTGTAAATCCGTTTTGTATCCATATAAATGTATTCCACCTGCCGACGGATTTTTTCCGGACCGGTTTCCAGGACCGATTCAATTCCGTTGGTAATACTGTCGGTCCATTTGAAACCACGATGGTAGGCGTTGATCACCAGGACTTTTTGCGGTGTCGGATCGGTGGCTGCAAAAGTGACGGATTGCAGCAAAAGAAAAAAGGAAAGGCAGAGCAGGAGGTGGCTGAGGAAATATTTTTGGCGGGAACAGTGCTGTTCCATTTTTCCCCTCAATAAAAACAGTGCCTTGCAGACATTTTATCGGGCTATTGCAACGCTTGGTCTCTTGAGCTTGCCCGTCGGTTCAATCTAACGAAAAACGCGAGACAATACAAATATGAAATTAAAGAAGGTAAATGTTGCCGGGAAATCGACTCAAAGCCTTGAGTTTCCAAGACAGGAGTTCTAGGATTGTTGCAACGTTGTTTTGAAATGACCCTGCGAAGGATATTAGGTGAGGAGGACCAATGGCAGATAGGCCCACCCTGCTTCTGGTGGATGATGTTGAGCTTTTCCTCGAGCTGGAGCGTTCCTACCTGGACGGCTGTGGTTATGAGCTGGAAGTTGCACGTTCGGGAGTAGAAGCTCTGCAGAAGGTTGATAGCCTGAACCCTCAGCTGGTTCTGATGGATCTGTATATGCCCGGAATGAACGGCGATCAGGTCTGTCGGCAGCTTCGCGCCAGTACTCAGCATAAAAATATTCCAATCCTGATGGTGACCGCCGGTGGTAAGCAGACGGAAATTGATGCCTGTCTTAAAGCCGGTTGTAATGATTACATCACCAAACCGGTAAACCCCCAATTGTTGAAAGACAAAGTACGACGACTCCTGGATGAGGCACGCCAGCAACAGCAGCAGCCTGAGGGAGGCAAAGGCGGGTTGCGTTTCCGCGAGCGGGGAGGTGATTGGCGTGAGGATGGTCGCATAGGGCGGATGAAGGCCGAGTCGCTAACCATCCACACCGACAAACCGTTTCCGGAAGGGACGGCTCTGGAGGTCGAGCTGGCCGTGCCGGAGAAACCATCGATCCAGTTACGGGCCAAAGTGATGCGCACGCGTACCGGGCCTGATGGAGGGATGGGCCTTTTTCTGTTGTCTCCCGACCTGAACTATCTGGGGCTTCTTCCCGAAGAGGAGCGGCGGCGGTCTCCAGAGCAGGAGCGGTTGTTGCGGGAGACCGATGCCAAACGTCGGCAACTGGCGGAGGAAAACCAGAAACTCCGGACCCGCCTGGAGGAGTTGGAGGCGGAGAACCTCGATTTTGCCCAGCAACTGGTTCGGGTGGAAGAGATCAACAACAACCTGTCCAATCTCTATATCGCCTCATCGCGGCTTCATTCCACCCTGGATCGGGAAGAGGTCCTGGAGAT
>JANQIN010000008.1 GCA_028282145.1 Thermodesulfobacteriota bacterium
GTTGCTCAGCACCGGCAATCACATGGCCGCCCCTCTGCCCTGGCCCGCACTGCTGGCGGCCGTTGCCGCCCTGATCGGCATCTCTTTGGGAACGGTCTACCAGAAACGGATTGGCGCACACATCGACCTGGTTTCCGGTTCCCAGTGGCAATACGTCAGCGCCATGCTGGTCATGGCCGTTCTCGCCTTTGGTTTTGAAACACGAGAGGTCATCTGGCACCCCCAGCTTCTGCTGGCTTTGGGCTGGCTGGTCTTCGGCCTGTCCGTCAGCGCCATTCTGCTGCTGATGTTTATGATCCGTGAAGGCGAGGCGGCCAAGGTGGCCAGTTATTTCTATCTGGTCCCTCCTGTCGCCACCATCGAAGCCTGGTTTCTGTTTGATGAGACGTTGAGTGCTCTGAGTGTGGGCGCCATCGGACTGACCGTCCTCGGTGTGTATCTGGTGACCCGCAAATAGTCCGGTTTCATGACACGCCACACCCACAGTTTTTGAACCTCCTCCCATCGTCTGGAGAAGCGATCACTTGTCAATGGGCACCCCGGGCGGCTATGATCGTTACCACTGTCTGCCAACCTCCTTTTGCCCGGGACATTTGTGCGCATCCTGATTCTGACCCCCAAACAGCCTCATACCACCGGTAATTGGGTGACCGCGACACGTTACGCCCATGGCCTTGAGCAGCTTGGCGCAACGGCAAACATTCTCGCAGTGGATAGAAGCACCGACCTCCCACAGGAAGCCGGGCGGTTTGAGCCCGACATCATTCATCTGCTTCACGCCTACCGAACCGGTCTTTTCTGGCTGGAGGCCGAATCCCTGCAGAGGCTCCCCATGACACTCACCCTCACCGGCACGGATATCCACCGGGGGGCGCACACCGCCGATAAAGCAACGGTCGTGAACCGGGTCCTGACAAAGGCCGTGGCCGTTTTCAGCCAGAACCGTTTGACGACAGAGACTTTGCGCCGCAGTCATCCCGAGCTGAAGGCGATCCATTACCTGCCACCGGGGATCGAACTGGGCACCGACGTGCTGGAGGTACGAAAGCACCTCGCCATCCCGGACCAACTCCCTTTGCTGTTGCACCCGGCCTCGATCCGGCCGGTCAAACGGAATCTCGAACTGCTCCAGGCCCTGGCACCGGCGGCGGAAGAAAGGGACTTTCATCTCGCGTTCTGCGGCCCCGTTCTTGACGCCAATTACGGTACCGAATTTCAGAAGGCGCTTGAAAACCACTCCTGGGCAACCTACCTGGGGGAACTCCCGTCAGCCGTCATGCCCAGCGTCATGAGATCGGCCGATCTGATCCTCAACCACTCGGCCAGCGAGGGCCTTTCAAACGCCCTGGTGGAGGCGGCTGCTCTGGGGCGACCGATACTGGCGCATAAAATCCAGGGGAATCAGGCGGTGGTGGAAGAGGGGGTCAACGGATCTCTTTACGACAGCGACACCCGGTTGCAACAGAAGCTGCGTTGCCTTCTCGACTCTCCCGACCTTCGGAAGGCCCTGTCCCGGCCTGATCCCGATCGGTACAGCCCCCGGAAAGAAGCCCATCGGCTTTTGGAACGTCTGACATCGGTACTGACCGACACCCGGTGTCCGGCACAATAAGTTGTTCGGCATCCTGTTATTCCTGTTGATGAAAGCATTGATGTTGAAGAGACCGAAAAGCCCCCATAAAAAGGGAGTGAAGAGCAACTCTTGTCAGATTGCCCGCCTCCGAACACAATGCATCAAAGAGTGGTATGCTGAAAAAACGTATAAGGTCGTGAGAAGCGTCGTCTAACAGATAAGCCATAAGGATGAACCGATGGACAAACCAACGGCTGACACGTGTTATTGGCTTGATAAGAACGACCGTATTGTCAAAGTCTGCGAACAATGGGACTTATTTGCCCACGAAAATGAAGGCGATAAGGTTCTGGCGCACCATGTCATCGGCCAACCGCTATGGCGCTTTCTTTCGGGGGACGAAACCCGCATGTGGGTGGAGATGATATTGAACCGGGTACGCTACATCGGTCAGCCGGTGGAACGCCCGTACCGTTGCGATTCCGACAACGTGCGACGGCACCTGCGGTTGAGTGTAACGCCGCTCGACAATCATTACCTCAGCATCGAAAGCACACTGGTGGCGACAGAACCCAGAACCCGACCGACATTCTTCTCAACCACCTCCGGCAGCACCAGTCTTCATAAACGCTGCAGCATCTGCGGTCGGGTCCATCATCAACAGGGCTGGGTCGAACCCGACGAGATCGACGACACCCATATTAAACGTCTCGATTACCTGGTGATTTACGGTGTCTGCGAGGATTGCGCGCCGCTGGCGCAGTTTAAAACCGCACCTTCACCGGCCTGAAGCCATCCACGACGGACCAGAACAGAGGTAAAGCCGGTGATGTGACCGCCGGTAAGCTGTCCCAACAGGTGGTATAGGCCGGGGGAATGTGCGCCTGACGCATAAACCAGTCCTGTTGCGGCCGTTGTCCACCGAACCACACCTTGCCGTTCCTGAAACGGTTGATCCGATCCATCGCCGCCATCAGGGGATGGTGTATTCTTCAGACTACCGGGATGGTGCAGCAGGAAGGGAAAAGAAAATGACCACGGGGATACTGGCTGTTCTTCTTGTCTTTGGCAGCGCCGGAGCCGCAGAGCTTGTCGATCTGGCCCCACTGCAATGGGAGCACCGGATCATCCTTGTTCGGACGGCGGAACCGTCTCAAGAACTGGCCGAACTGAAAAAGGCGGATGCGGCGATCCGGGAACGCCATATTGTCTGGTTTGTTCTGACCCCCACGGAGGTCCTGACCAACTACAGTGGAAAGCTGGCTCCCTCCTTCTCCGACAGGATGTCCCAAACGTACTTTTTAAAATCGGAGCACAGGGCGGTTCTGATCGGGAAAGACGGAGGGATAAAGGACGAATGCAGCCGCCTGGACCTGCCTTTCCTCTTCTACCTGATCGACCGGATGCCGATGCGACAGCAGGAGATGCGGCAGTCGAAAAAAGGCTACTGAACCTCACCGGCCGGATAATAGCGGGAAACAAGCCTCCAGGAAGCCTCCCCATACCCTCTCTTCCCGGGTTTCACCTCCCAGAGGTTATCCCGGTCAAACATAAAGTGGGGGAGATAGGTTCCGGCAAAGGCCGCCAAAGGGATATGTTGCCAGTGTTTGCGGCGACGTTTGTCCGTGGCCTCCAGCAGATAGGTCTTTCCGCCATCAAAAACCACCACCCAGGCGTGCCCCTCTCCCTCGGCCTCTCCCAGAACCACGCGGGCTTCGTAACCGCTATCGATCAACCAGTCCGCCAGGGCCAGGGCATGGTCTTCGCAATCCCCCCGGGTATTGAAAAACGCTTCCCGGCTGGTCTGCCACACCTCTTCCAGCCCCTCGTACTGCGCGTTGTCCAACTGGTACCGCAACCGTCCGGCCAGGACATACAGGGGCTGCCAGGGCTCCTCGACCTTGAACGGTGCATACCCCACAAGATAGCCGTTGACAATATGGTGCAAACGGTCGGTCCCCATGGAGGAGAGCGTCACCAACCCATGTTCAGAGTGGCTCCAGCTACAGGAACGGGAGGCGTCTTCCAGGGGTGTGTCACCCAGCCGTACCTGTATTTCCCTCTCGGAAAGAGTCTGCCCCGATTGGCGCTCCTCGGCGTAGTTGTCGCCGTGAAACACGCGCAGGCCGTCGGCCGGCATCTCCTGTAACGCCTCCACCACCCGGTCTTCGAGCGTTTTTTCCCTGGGCACAATGATCCGTTCCTCCGGTCTGTCCTCCACCGGCAGGGGTGATGGCCGTTTTTCCTGCCGTCCCTCCCCGATGTAGATCCCCACGGATGCCATCATCAGAGCCAGAAGGAAAAACAGCGCCAGATGGCGCAGTTCCTTACCCACGGAGACCGAAGCAGATAATCAGGGCGACAACGAGAAGGACGGTGGAGGAAAAGATGGCCACCGCCAGATTGTTGCTTTTCAGTTCCTGCTCGATGTCGATGTTGGTGAGGATTTTTTTGTCGATGAATTTGAGCACCAGGATGCCCATGAACAGGGCCACCAGGGTGTACAGCAGATTCATTCCCAGATTAAACAGGGTCGCTCCCAGAAAAGACCATTCCATTCCAGCCTCCTTCCATCATAAAAATAGACAGTTATCCGTATCAGAAAGATTTTTCCGGAGAACGTCAATACAAATCTTTGCCGGAATCCAAGGGTCGGGTCGGTCGCCGGCCTGCCGTCAGGGATGAACGTCCGCCCCCTTGGCGACAAGAGGCCTCCAGGCTTCAATCTGCGCCTCGGTGATATCAAACAGGTCCCAGCAGTCCGGATCGACCTCGGGGGGACAACTGTTGCCGATCCCCGCCACGCCCATCTTCTGCGCCAGCACATTGGCAACATGAACCGCCTTCGGAATCACCCCCAGTTCCGAGAAGTCTCCCGGGGTATGGTGCCAGCGCACCGCCTCGACAATGAAATCGGGGAGGTTCCACCAGGACACCAGAAAGCTCCCGACGTCGCCGTGGGAGAACCCCAGGACCGTTTTTTCGGCCTCCTGCAGGAGAGACGTTTCCTGCTCCGCCAAGGAAAAGGCTTCGGCCAGCTCCGCTTCAAAATACCGGGCTTCGACCAGCTTTCCCATATCGTGCAGCAACCCGGCGGTAAAGGCCCGGTCCGCGAACTCCGGCTCCGCCTCCGGTTGATGCCGGATGGCCAGCAGGCGAGCCAGAATGCCGACCGCCACGCTGTGGCGTTGATAGGCCCGAAGGTCGAACCGGGATCCATCAGCAGGTTCAAAACTGGTGACGAGCGAATTGGACAGAACGAGTCCCTCAATCACCGCCAACCCCAGGACCACAATCGCCCGCTGGACGGTATCCACCTGTCCCATGTGGCCGAATATGGGGGAATTGGCCCACCGCAACAGAGAGGCGCTCATGCCCACGTCGGTTTCCAGAAGGGCGCCCAGGTCCTCGAAGGACACATTTTCCCGGTCGGACAGACACGCCTGAACCTGGCGGCAGATTTCGGGCATGGGAGGGATGGAAGGGATGTTATTGAACAGCACCTGCAGATCTCCCGGCATGGCCTTGAGAATCTTGCCGTCCGCCAACGATTTGGTGATGACCTGCCGCAGTTCGTTGTCGTCCCAGGGTTTGGCCAGCACCATATGGGCACAGCCTTCGGCCAGAGACCGGGACAGGCTTTCCTTTTCCGCATAGCCGCTCAGAAACAGGCGGATCGTTGCCGGGTATCGCGCCTGCACCTCTTTCAACAGAGCATACCCGTCCAT
>JANQIN010000034.1 GCA_028282145.1 Thermodesulfobacteriota bacterium
CCATTCACAAGATGCTCCCTTCCAAGGAACCTGAAGTCCATTGCGAAGCCGGACAGATACAACAAGTTCTTCTCAACCTGCTGAAAAATGCTGCCCAGGCCCTCCATATCGGCAATATTGACGCCCCTGAAATCACTCTTCGATTGCGTCCCTTTGAAAAGGGTGTTGAACTTTCTGTCACCGATAACGGTCCCGGAATGGAGGAAAGTGTCCGAAGGCGGATTTTTGAACCGTTTTTTACCACCAAGGGAAAAGGTGTCGGTTCAGGCTTGGGCCTTTCAGTAAGCTACTACCTGATTACGGAGTCTCACAAAGGCCAACTGGATGTCGAGAGTCGTCCCGGGAAAGGCTGTACCTTTCGTCTTTGGCTCCCTCTGGAACAGGGGCAGGAGGAGGCAGTAACGTGTTAACCCGTGTTCTGGCACTCTCAATCTTTGCCGGGTTCGCCTTAGGGTTGTCTCCCTTGACAGGAAGCGAACTCCTGGCTGCTGACAAACCGTTCAAAGTCCTTGTGGTCATGAGCTATGAAAAAGAATACCCCTGGGTTCCCCAATTGCTGAAAGGGATACGGCAGGGGCTGCAATCCACCAGTGAAATCCGGATCGTCTATCTGGATACCAAGCGAGATCTGGCCGGGGGAAAAGCAAAGGCAGAACAGGCCTACCAGCTTTATCTCTCCTGGAAACCCGATGGTGTCATTGCTTGTGACGACAACGCTCAGGCTCTGTTTGTCGGCCCCTTCCTCAAAAACAAGGTCTCCACTCCGATCATGTTCTGTGGCGTTAACTGCTCTCCGGGAAAATACGAGTATCCGGCAGACAACATCTCTGGAATTTTAGAAAAGGCCCACTTACGACAGACCATTGCTTATGCCTCCCAGATCGACCCGCGCATTCAATCCTTTGGCGTCCTGATCAAGGCCGGAAAAACCGGCAGTGGCTACCTGGAACAGATCGAAAAGGAAAAAGCGTCCTATCCCGCCAAACTGACAGTCACCACCTTCCCGAAAAATGTCGATACGGCTCTTGCTGCAGTGAAAGAGCTTCGCCAGACGACCGATATGCTTATCATAGGCACCGTCAGTGGGCTGAAGGACGCCAGTGGACGCCCTTTAACCGAGGAAGAACTGATCCCGCTTTTAACAACTATTTACGGAAAACCGACAGCCACCACGCTCAAAAGCCGGGTGCGTTCAGGCGTTCTTTGCGGTGTCGTTCAGAGTGGACTGGAACAGGGAGAGGTGGCCGCCAAAAAGCTCCTTCAGGCCATGCGAGGGACTCCTGTGGGCAAGATCCCCATCAGCCTCAATGAAAAGGGACGAAAAGTTCTGAACCTCGACGAACTTCATCGCCTGGGTTTGCAACCCAGCCCGGCAGCCCTTGTCGGGGTCGAGCTTCTTTATCGCCCGACCGCTCTCTCCCCCGCTGCTCGTGAGGCCTCACCATGACAAAAACGCTGCCCCGTTGCTCTCGAGGTTTGATCCTTCTCTTTTTTATCGGAACACTAAGTCTGGCGACCCAGGCCTTTGCCCTGCCCCGGATCTTCGTCATCATGAGCTACCACCCTGAGTACAAATGGAGTCAGGAAGTTCGTTCCGGAATCGAATCCAGACTGAAGGGCAAAGCCGACCTCGAATTCTTTTATCTGGACACGAAGAATCGGTTCGATCAGGGGCCACGCATGGCCCAGGAAGCGTTGAAACGGTTTCAAATGCTGCAACCTCAGGGGGTGATTGCAGTCGACGACAACGCGCAATCGATGTTTGTTGTCCCCTTTCTGAAAAACAAGGTCGACATTCCCGTGATCTTTTGCGGGGTCAACAAAGCCGCTGAGACCTACGGTTACCCGGCGTCCAATGTCACCGGGATCCTGGAGCGGTTTCATATCCGGGAATCGATCGATTACGCTATGCTGCTGGTCCCCGAAATTAAAAAAGTAGGCTACATCGCCCGTGACAATCCCACCGGGAAAGGCACTCTCGACCAGATTCGACGTGAAGCCAAAACCTACCCGGCCCGATTTGTGGACTTCAAATTGGCGGCCACCCTCCCACAAGCGTTGGAGCAAACCCGGGAACTGCGACAGAAGAGCGACCTTCTCTACATCGGTTCCCTGGAAGGGATTGTGGACAAGGAGGGTGTCCCGATGACCGATGAGGTCGCTATTCGTGCCATTGCCGCCGAGTTCAACAACCCGACCTTCGTCGATGTCGGCTATCGGGTTCAGTACGGAATCCTCTGTGCGGTTGTTCAGAAAGGACAAGAACAGGGGTCTCTGGCCAGCGACCTAATGCTCCGGGCCCTTTCCGGCACCCCTTTTGACCAGCTTCCGATCACACAAAATCGCCGGGGGCGCCGCATCCTCAATCTGACCACCATGGATCGACTGGGGATACGTCCGAAACCGGAAGCGTTGATCGGTGCAACCCTGATCCGGACTCGAAAGGCAGGACAGCCATGATAATACGCAGCCTTTTCTCTCTCGCCCTTCTTCTGGCCGTTGTGGTCTCGAACAGTTGGAGCGCCCCGTACCGGGTTCTTGTTGTGATGAGCTACGAGGAGAGTTTCCCCTGGGTACAGGAGATTCGCGAGGGTCTTGAAACCGCCCTGGGGACCCAGGCGGAAATTCATTATTTCTATATGGACACCAAAAACAACCTCAAAGGTGGTCCACAGAAGGCCAAAGAAGCGCTGAAACTCTATCAGGCGTTGCAACCCGATGGTGTTATTACAGCAGACGACAATGCACAATCTCTTTTTGTCGTCCCATATCTGAAAAACAAGGTCTCCACCCCTGTGGTTTTCTGTGGCGTTAATGCGGAGCCGGAAGCGTACGGGTACCCTGCCACCAATGTGACGGGAATTTTAGAGCGCTTCCATCTAGTAGAAACTCTGGCGTTCAGCCAACAGCTGAAACCAGACATCGAAACCTTCGGTTTTATCATCAAGGAAAGCCCGGTGGCGGAGCTACTCAAGAAGCAATTGTACAGGGATGCCGGCAAATTCCCCGCCCGTTTCGTAAGGTTCGCCCAGCCGACTACCCGAGTTGAGGCCATCGCCATGGCAACAGAGCTCAGAGCGTCCTGTGATCTTCTGATTGTCGAGACCCTGCGAGGCGTCACCGATCCCAAGGGACAGCCTCTGGATGACACCGATGTCATTCCGCAGGTGGTCGCGGCTTTCGGCAAACCAACCGCCGGGACCAACAATTATACCATCGAACTGGGCGTTCTCAGTGCGGTGGTGAAAACGGGACAGGAACAGGGGCGAACCGCTGGAGAGATGCTTCTCAAAGCGATGCAGGGGATCCCGGTCCACCAAATTCCCATTACCCGAAATTATCAGGGCAAACGAATCATCAATGTTGAGACGATGCAGAACCTTAAGTTGAAACCATCGGCCATTATTTTACGAGGGTCCACATTAGTGCGGACAACTCCTCGCGAAAACTGACCATACCCCATGAAGTTTCTTCCACTCAGACACCTGAAGATCAGCACCCGGCTCAAACTGGTAAGCTTGCTGATCGGAGCGGTTTTTCTGATCACTGTCTTTACACTGGTCGTTGCGCTCAATTATATCCGGGGCCAGCTGGCTCCTTTAAGTCAGCAACAAATGCAGCAGGTGATCGACCATGCACGTATCAGTCGACAACTCGCCACCTTGGATGCCCGACGGCAACTTCTCGGAAACACCTTTTACCGCAATCCCAACCGCCTGACCCTGGAAGGCCGCTCTCTGAAAACGGCAGCTTCTCAGCTGATTCAGGGAGGCTACCGAGCCGATCTCCTGGAGGCTCTCGGTCTGCTGAACGGCCGGTTGAACAGCTTCCTGGCTCAGTGCGAACAGGTGAACATCACCCTTGAGACAGAAGATCAGACCCGCGAACAGATCGAAGCCATCCTTCATCGATTGGAATCGATTATTGCCGACAAGACCATCCGGCTTACCCTCAACGGTGAGGATACCCTCTTTATGGAGCAGTTGACCCTGCTTTTGTCCGGGTATCAGCAGAGCCTCCTGCGAATTGCAAAAGAACGTGCCGAGCAACCCCACAGCCTGATGCTTTATCCCCAAGGAAAGAGGCCCTTGGGTGAAATCTTCACCGCACTGGAAGGTGTCCAGCTCCGTCTGCGGACACTGACCGCTTCGGAACCCCCCATCGACAAGTTGGGGGTTGAACTGATCACCCTCGTCAGGAACTACCAAAATTCGCTCCAAAGTTACCACCTGGAAATGGAGGAGCTGGGGAAGCAGACCGATGCACTCAACCAGGCCTCGGCCGAGACTTTACGCATTCTTGCCGACCTGGATCGGGCCAATTCAGCGGCCGCAGAAAACGTTCAGCGGGCAACCGTACAGGCGATTCTGACCGCAGGAGGGGCAGTCATCGGAACCATGTTTCTGGTCTGGGTCCTTCTGGCAGTCAATACCAACCGGTTTTTCAAGCACCACATTCAACACCCGATGCAGCTCCTCCGTCAGCAATTGGACCGGTTCCGACGCGGTAATTACACCCCGACCACCGATCTTCACCGTGAAGATGAGTGGGGTGAACTGGAGTCCGCTTTTTCCACTATGGCCAACGAACTGGCCGATACCTACTCGGCCCTGCGGGATTCGGAAACCCGTTACCGGGCCATTTTTGAAAACGCCACCGAAGGGATTTTCCAAAGTACTCTGGATGGTGGCTACGTGCGCGTCAACCCTGCCATGGCCCGAATCACGGGATTTGACAGCCCTGAGGAGATGCTGGAGAGTCTCACCGATATCCGAAATCAGCTTTATGTCGATCCGGCCGATCGTGACCGGCTGATCGAGGTTATTATCCGCGACGGCAAAGTACAGGATTTTGAAACTCGGCTTCGCCGCAACGACGGACGCGAAATCTGGGCAACCATCAACGGGCATACGGTGAACGATGTTCAAGGCACCGTCCTCTATCTTGAAGGGACCCTTAACGATATCACCGCACGAAAGCAAGCCGACAACGCATTGCACCAGCTGCGAAATTATCTGAAAAACATCATCGACTCCATGCCCTCGGCCCTGATCAGCGTCGACATGGAAGGACGTATCACCCAGTGGAACCAAGCCGCCGAGCATGAGACATCCCTTCCTTTATCGAGTCTGTACGGTACCCATTTTTCCAAGGCATTTACCCTGCTTGCGGCCCATGGGGATCGTATCGATCAGGCCGTACGATCCAGGCGGCCCTACCATGCACGCAAATTAAATCTTCAAGAAGGAAACCAGGATCTTTTCTTTGATCTGGATGTCTTTCCCCTAACGGCCAAAGGGACCGAAGGAGCCGTCATCCGTCTGGACGATATGACGGAACGGGCCCGGATAGAGGAGATGATGGTCCAGTCGGAAAAGATGCTTTCCGTTGGAGGACTCGCTGCAGGGATGGCCCATGAAATCAACAATCCTCTTGCCGGGATCTTGCAGAACACCCAGGTTCTCAAAAACCGGCTTACGGTAAATCATCCCAAAAACAGATCTGTCGCTGAAGCCTGTGGAACTTCCATCGGAATGATCGATGCGTACCTGGAGCAGCGCGGTCTCCATCCGATGATCCAGTCGATCCTCGAATCGGGTCGCCGCGCCGCCCGTATCGTCGAAAACATGCTCAGCTTCAGCCGCAAGGAAGGACATCGGAGTCCCCGGGCACTGGACCAACTGGTGGAAACCACACTGGAGTTGGCCAACAACGATTACGATCTCAAAAAGCGATACGACTTTCGAAAGATCCGCATCGAAAAGGAGTTTGCCGAAAATCTCCCTTCTATCCCCTGCGAACCGGGGCAGATTCAACAGGTCCTGTTAAACCTGCTGAAAAATGCCGCCCAAGCCATGCACGACGAACCGGGGCAACAACCGCCGCATATCACGATTCGACTCGCACCCAGGAATGAGGGCGTGTTGCTGGAGATTGAAGACAATGGCCCGGGGATGGACCCGGAAACACGACGGCGAGCATTAGAGCCGTTCTTCACCACCAAAGATGTCGGGCATGGAACAGGGTTGGGCCTGTCGATCTCCTACTTCATCATCACAGAGAACCACCGGGGGCAGATGGAGATTCACAGCTCCTCGGGCCAGGGATGTCGCTTTTCCATCTGGTTGCCGGGGATGACGTCACAGGGAGAATCGTCATGAGAGGGATTTTCCTGCTCATCGTCTTGTGTTTGATCTTGCCCGGAGACGTCCGGCCCGAAACGATTCGAATCGGTATCGCCTGGTACCTGCAATCCGCCATGGCCGATCGTGTGGCGCAGGGGTTTTCAGCCCACCTGAAAGCGGCTGCCCCCGAGATCGAAGTCGAATGGCAGACGGCCCTGCCAACCCCGGACGCGTTTACCCGAACCGTCCACAGGTTTGAACAGGAAAAGCATGCCATGGTCCTGCTTCGCTCCTACTCCGCAAGCTATCTCGCCAGGAATCCCCCTCGAATTCCAACCTTTATCGGCGGTTGCAACAGCCCCTTATACCTCGGTGCTATCCGTAATCTTAACGAACCGGAAGGGATGATTACCGGCGTATCCTACTTCCTCCCTTACGAGCTGCGACTGGACCCATTTATGGCCCTTCTCCCTGACATGCATTCGGTGCTGCTACTGACCCACAAGGGGCATCCGGGATCGGCGATCGACCGGGCAGGGACCCGAACCGTCTGCCGACAACTTGGTATCCGTCTTTACTATAAGAACACCTCCTCTCCGGAGGAGCTGCAAAACGCTGTCATAACGTACCGCAACAGGGTTTCAGCCATCATCCTGGGAAATCAGGCTCAGGTCTTTCGGCACACAGCAGACCTGGTGGAGACCGCCGGCGACACCCCGGTTCTGGCCTATACGGCCGAAGCTGTGCGGATGGGAGCTTTGTGCAGTCTCTCCGTCGACGATTTCAAGCTGGGCCGGGAACTGGCAACCCTTCTGATTGCCGTCGTTCGGGAAGGACAGTCTATACGGAAGACCCCTGTCCGGTTCGACCGCCAGCCGTTTCTGCACATCAATATGAAAACGGCAAAACGACTCAATCTCCAGGTACCGTTGAATATTCTGAAGATTGCTACCTTGCACCACGTGGGAGAGGACTAGAGAGCGATGACGCTGAAGCAAAAAGTCTATCTCTACTCTCTGGTCGTCCCCACTGCCCTGGCGGGAGTCATCCTGGCCATCAGTACCCTGGTCATCGACAAAGTCGTCTACCGGCAGCATGAATCTCTGGCCCAGAATGAACTCGAGCAGGTCGCCCAGGCGATCGAAATCGAACAACAGACCCTTGTCAACGCCGGAGTTTCCCGGCTGCCCCACTATCAGGCCGCCGCCCAAAACAAAATTCTGGAAATGCTGGAAGGCAATGAAGTCTCCTTCACCGGCCTGGTCTTCATCTACACCACCAGCGGGCATCCTTTCTTTTCACGAGAGCCTGGAGCCTATCCGGAGCTTCCATCCTTTCCAGAGGCCGATACAAAGGTTTCGTTCAAGATTGACTATCAGGGGGAGAGGCACCTTGCCGTGGCCCATCCGATCCCTGAATGGGGGTGGCTGCTTGTCGAAATCATTCCCGACCGGCAAGTTTATCAAGTCCGTAATGGCTACCTGAAGTTAACATCCCTGTTGACGATTACGATCCTCGGTTGCGGCCTCTTTCTGACCCTTCTTTTTTACGGGCGTCTGAATCGAAGAGTTACAAGAATCCTCGGCACTCTGACAGAAATCGCCCAGGGGGACCTTTCCTCGCGGGTACCCGAACTGGGCGCCGAGGAGGAGATCCAGCAGTTGCAGGATGGGATTAACCAAATGGTGGCAAATCTGGACCAGGCCCATAATCGCCTGGAAGAACAAGTCACCTTACGAACCCGGGAGCTTTCCACCACCAACGAACAACTGCGAAATGAGATCGAATCCCGCGTTCAGGCACAGGAGGCGCTGAAGGGAAGGGAAAAAATGTTTCGTCAGGCGTTCAGCGCTTCGGAGGACGGAATCCTTCTGCTGGACCGCCAAGGGAAGTTTTTTGACTGTAACGACGCAGCGGCTCGGATTCTAAAGTACCCAGAGAAGGCACAGCTCTTAGAGCAGGGGGTTGCCTGGAACCTCTCCCCAACCCTCCAGCCCGGAGGGAACTCGTCTCGGGATCGCTTTCTTGAAGAGTCGAACCATGCCTTTTCCAACGGGTTCAATCGGTTTGAATGGAGCTATCTCACTTTTGAAGGAAACGCTATCCCCATCGAAGTGACCATGGTCAAAACCCTTGTCCGCGACGAGGAATGCCTGTATGTGACCTGGAAGGATCTGTCTCGACAGAAGGAAGCTGAACGTGCCCTGACTCTGGCCCAGGAGATGGTTCAGGACATTCTTGATTCGATGCCTTCCGTTCTCATCGGCATCGATGTCAACCTGCGCATCCGGCATTGGAACAATGAGGCTGCCGCGCTTACCGGACGGAGTGCAGAAAAGGTCTTGGGCAGCTCTGTACCTGAAGTCTTTCCGCTGCTGGAAGATGCCACTCCGTGGATTCAATCGGCAGTCGAGCAATCACGCCTTGAACAACGCCGTCACACGTTTAAAAAGGAGGGGCGGCGACAGTATGTCGATATTACTGTCTACCCGTTGCATCAGGATGAAGTCAGTAATGGCGCCGTCATCCGTGTGGATGATGTATCCGACCGGGTTCGGATTGAAGAGATGATGGTGCAGTCGGAAAAAATGCTGTCTGTAGGAGGATTGGCTGCAGGCATGGCCCACGAAATCAACAATCCACTCGCTGGCATCCTTCAGAATGCCCAAGTTCTTCAAAGCCGACTCATGACAGACCTTTCCAAAAACCGCCGTGTGGCCGAAGAATGTGGTCTTTCCATTGAGAGGCTGGCTCTCTACCTGAAGAAGCGAGAGCTTCCCGCCATGGTTGACGCTATCCTGGACTCAGGTCAACGTGCCTCGCGCATCGTGGAAAACATGCTTGGCTTCAGTCGGAAGAGTACCTCTCCGGGGCAGGCGGAAAATCTCGCGAACCTGATCGACAGAACCCTTGAACTGGCCAACAACGACTACGACCTGAAGACCCATTATGACTTCCGGCAGATTGAGGTGGAACGGGATTATGAAACGGTTCCTCCCGTCCCTTGTGAAGGAAGCCAGATACAGCAAGTTCTACTGAATCTTCTCAAAAACGCTGCACAGGCTCTTTTTGGCGACCAAGGCCCATCCCATCCCCTGATTCGGCTGGCCCTCCGGGAAACTGGGGAACGGATGGTTCGCATTGAGGTGCAGGATAACGGACCGGGGATGGACGAAGTCACCCGCAAACGGATCTTTGAACCGTTCTTTACCACCAAGGAAGTGGGATTGGGGACGGGACTCGGCCTTTCGGTCTCTTACTTTATTGTGACAGAGAATCACGGCGGTCGAATGTCGGTGGAATCTTCTCCGAACCAGGGAACCTGTTTTCGCATCGAACTGCCCCTCAACGACGAAGTGACACCTTCCAAGGAGACAATGTGAGTCGTAACTCGGACAATCCACATCTCGTGCACCGCTGGACCGCATTGCGCATTGCGATGATCTATGCCCTCTTTTCGGTGCTCTGGATCCTCCTTTCCGATCAAATTGTCTTATTCCTGGTCCAGGACCCGGCTGCTCTGACCGTAGTTCAGATGGTCAAAGGCTGGACTTTTGTCCTGATCACGGCCGGTCTCGTCTATTGGTTGCTGGAACGAGAGATTCGCAAAACCCGCCAAGCTGCCAGAGAACTGAGGCAGCAGCATGACCGGCTGGGCAGGCTCCATTCCCAATTAAGAGATATCACCAATTCAATGCCATCGGTTCTGATTACCGTCACACCCGAGGGGGAGATCACCCATTGGAATATTCAGGCCGAGAAAAGGATGGGACAACTGGCGGAAGATGCAATCGGCAAAAAACTGGACCAGGTCTTTCCCGCTCTGTCTCCCGATCTCTCCCTGGTGGGAAAGGCCATCGAAGAGAGAAAGGTCCAACAGAAGCCACGCTGTCAATACCCGCTGGAGGGAGAGAATCGGCACTGTGAACTGACCGTCTATCCACTCACCGGAGACTCGGTTCAGGGGGCTGTTTTGCGGCTGGACGACATTACCAACCGTGTTCGCATGGAAGAGGTCATGATTCAAAGCGAAAAGATGCTGTCGCTAGGTGGCCTCGCTGCCGGAATGGCCCATGAAATCAATAACCCGTTAGCAGGGATGCTGCAAAACATCCAGGTCCTTCAGCATCGGCTTTCGCCCGAACTGGGGAAAAACCGCCAGGTTGCCTCCCAATGCGGCCTGAAGCTTGAAACGTTCACGGACTACGCCGAAAAGCGAGAAATTCCCCAGATATTGGAGAGGACGCTCAGTGCAGGAAACCGCGCAGCTCTGATTGTCAGCAATATGCTCAACTTCAGCCGAAAAAGTAACTTCCTGTTCACATTACAGAAGCTGACCGACCTCGTCGATGCGACCCTGGAGCTTGTCGCCAACGATTACAACCTCTCCATCGGCTACGATTTTCGGCAGATCCATATCGAACGGAACTTTGCGCCCGACCTGCCACAGGTGCTCTGCGAACCGAACCAGATACAACAGGTTTTGTTAAACTTAGTGCAGAATGCAGCTTCCGCCCTGTTTATTGATCCGCCTACTGCACCTCCCTGCATCCGGTTGGCACTCTTCCAGGAGCAGGACCAGGTTGTTCTTCAGGTGGGTGATAACGGACCGGGGATTCCAGAGGAGGTTCAAAGCAAAATTTTCGAGCCATTTTTCACGACCCGGAAATCGGGTGAAGGAACGGGCTTGGGCTTATCGGTCTCTTATTTTATTATTACAAAGAATCATGGTGGAGCCATGACCGTAAAGTCGTCCCCTGAAGGTGGGACCCTGTTCTCCATTTACCTGCCCATTAAGGGAAGGGATGACGAATGAACCCGAAAAACACCCGAATTTTAATCGTTGATGACGAAGAACCGATACGGAGTAGCCTGGCCAATTTCCTGGAAGATTACGATTTCCAGGTTCAAACCGCCGCCAGCGCCGAAGAAGGCCTGTCTCTCCTGAACGACTCAGAGTTCGACCTGGGGATCATCGACCTGCGCCTCCCGGGTATCAGTGGAGACATGATGATCCTCAAAGCCCACAATCTCTGTCCTCAGATGCGCTTTTTAATCCACACCGGGTCAATGAACTACTCCCTCGGAGACGAACTGCAGCAGATCGGCCTCGCACCGGAAAATGTGCTGTACAAGCCCCAGCCCAATCTCGGCCTTTTCTTGGAGTACATCGGTCAGATTCTGGACTGAGCCGGGCTCCGTCTCCTTTTTCTGCCAAAGCTTTCCAGGTAAACCCTTTTCGCCCTGGTTCGTCCTAAAAACAGGAACCGTAACCCAGGAGCGCTCATGACCCGTTGTCCCGTATGCCGCACCCTGCGCGGCTCACATATACGCCGTTGCCCCAGATGCGGACACCGTTGACAGGCGGATGGCATCGACTTACTCTCTGAGGATGGACGCCCGCACAGAAGAGGTTCTGTTGTCGCAAGCCCGGGAGGGTGACGATCGCAGCTTTGAACAGCTCGTACTCACCCACAGTGACCGTGCCATTCGTTTGGCGTTGCGGATGACCGGCAATCGTCATGAGGCCGAAGAGATCGCCCAAGAGGCCTTTCTGCGTCTGCATCGCTCCCTCCACCGGTTTCGGGGAGACAGTCGGCTTTCTACCTGGATGTACCGAACCGTAACCCGGCTGGCGATCGATCATCTGAGGCGGGAGAAACTGAAACGGCAGGTTTTCTTTTTTCGCTCCCGAACTGACGAGGACGACCTTGATCCGATCGATCTGGCGGTATCCCATGAAGCCTCTCCCGAGTCCAGGGTGTTGACGCGGGAGGCAGGAACGGTTCTCAAAGAGGTTCTGCAGGGGTTGTCGGCCCGGCAACGTGCCGTCTTTACCCTGCGTCATTTTGAAGAGTTATCGCTCAAGGAGATTGCGGAGGTTCTTGAGCTGGAGGAAGGGACGGTCAAAGCCCACCTGCATCGTGCGGTCCACCATGTCCGGCAACAGATGCAGCACCATCGGCCCGAATGACGTCCATGGAGGCACAGATGACCCATTGCACCGAAAAGGACCTGACCCTGTACTACTACAGGGAGTTGTCTCCCGAAGAGAGCCAGCGGCTGGAACAGCACCTGAACCAGTGTGCCGACTGCAAGAAGGAGAAAGAACGGCTTTTTTCCGATATGGCCACTCTCGTCGACCCGGCGTTACCTTTGTCGACCTCCGAGAAGCAGGCCTTTACTCGCCAGGTACTGCAACGCCGACCCCGGAAATTCTGGC
>JANQIN010000146.1 GCA_028282145.1 Thermodesulfobacteriota bacterium
AGTGCGCCGTATTCTGTCACAACCTTCCCCGATGCTAGCGTGAGGAAGGAGCCTCCCGATGGACATTCATAAAAAACTGGAACTACTCAGCAGTGCCGCCCGTTACGATGCGGCCTGCGCCAGCAGCGGCAGCCAGCGTACGGGACCGGGGGTCGGAGCGGCTCATCCCAGCGGCATCTGTCATTCCTGGTCGGCCGACGGTCGCTGCATCTCTCTTCTCAAGGTACTGCAGAGCAATCACTGTCGCTTTGACTGCGCCTATTGCACCAACCGCGCCTCCAACAACCACCCGCGCGCCAGTTTCACACCCGAGGAGCTGGCCGACCTGACACTGGCCTTTTACCGTCGCAACTATATCGAAGGGCTTTTTCTCAGCTCCGCTGTGAGCGACTGTGCCGACAACACCATGGAAAGGATGCTCCACACGCTGTGTCTTCTGCGAAGGAAACACCGCTTTCACGGCTACATTCATCTCAAAGTGATCCCCGGTGCCAGCCCCGAGCTGATGCAGCAGGCCGCTGCACTGGCAGATCGGATGAGCGCGAACATTGAACTCCCCACACGGGCCAGCCTTAATGCGCTGGCTCCAGACAAGGAAGAAGGCGCCATCCTGCGGGCATTACAACCGGTGATGCCGGACCGACGACTGGCAAGACGTGACGGCCCGCTTAACCCTGCAGGAATGAGCACTCAGATGCTGATCGGCGCCAGTCCTGAACCGGATCTGACTGTACTGCAACGAGCCGAAACCCTTTACCGCGATCAGTCCCTGAAGCGTGTGTATTACTCGGCCTACATCCCGGTGAACAAAGATGCCCGGCTTCCTGCCCACCGTAGCTCACCACCGCTGGAACGAGAGCATCGTCTCTACCAGGCCGACTGGCTGCTGCGCTTTTACCGATTTGAGGTAAGCGAGCTGCTTGATCCTGCCACGCCCGACCTCGACCTGACCCTTGATCCCAAAGCCGCCTGGGCGTTACGTCACCTGGAACACTTCCCCCTGGATGTAAATCGGGCAGCACGAGAGGAACTGCTGCGCATTCCCGGTATCGGACTGCGTTCTGTACAACGCATCCTTACTTCACGTCGCCAGCAAACACTTCACGCCGAAGATCTGCACCGTCTTGGTGTGGTCATGAAACGGGCACGTTATTTCCTGCACGACCGGGGACGCTACCTGGGCAATGTCCCGCTGCAGGAAGATCATCTTCGAAGTGCCCTGTCAGGAGCCAAGCAGGCCCGTCAACTCGACCTGCCCTTTGCCGCCCCCACGGAAACGAGTCGGATGGCACTGACAGGAGAGTTCTAATGGCTTTGTTTTACGACGGGACCTTGCCCGGCTTCTTTACCGCACTGGGGCGACACCACAACAGGTTGATAGACGGTCATAGCCTGATCAAGTCCTCGACCCCCAAAAGCGGCGATCTGTTTTTTACGACCAAGGTCGTCCCAACGGATCACAGCTACAGCACACGGATCGTGGAGCGCCTGTCCCAACGTATGGGTCGGGAAAGCCTGTCAACATTGGGGCTTGCCTTTCTTTCGGAAGAAACCGACGTAGAGGCCGCACTGCTGGCCTTCATCGCTTTGGCTTTGAAACAAGGGCCGGAGGCGCTGCAGAACCATGCCGACCCAACAGTGCATCGTGTGCGGACACTGGCACGCCGCACTTCAAGAGAACGACACAGGCTGCTTGGGTTACTGCGGTTTATCCGCCTGGGGGACGGCCTATACCTTGGGCGGATCGCACCCAAATCCCATATCGTACCGCTTCTCGCACGACATTTTGCCAGACGTCTGGCCGACCAGCGATGGCTTATCATCGACACGGAGCGCCGTGTCGGCGTTTATGGTCAACAGGGCGATTGGGAGCTGGCCACCCACATTGAGTTGCCGGAGCCCTTGCCGCTACATCCGGAAGAAGCCGGCATGGCGCAGCTATGGTGCGACTTTTATCACAGTATTGCCATCCCTGAGCGATTCAACCCTAAATTGCGACAGCAATTTATGCCTCAACACAGTTGGCGTTATCTTACGGAAATGATGGGGGAGGAGAAGAAATCATAGTGTGGAAACCTTTTAAGTGCATACGGCACAACAGAAGCCTTGTCCTGCCGTGCGACAAAGAACCGCCACAGGGTGGAGCTTTGTTTAAAACAAGCCTTTGGGAAGGCAAAGCTGACGAACGGTATTCGCTCGGGTAATCTGAGCCGTTTCCTCCAGAGTCCACCCCCTCAGATCTGCGACCTGCTGCGCAATCAATGGCAGCCATTCGGGCCGATTCACTTTGCCGCGATGCGGATGGGGCGCGCCATCAGGAGCATCCGTCTCCAGCACCAGAGCCTCGGGCGGCAGGGCCTGCACCACACCGCGCAATCGACGAGATTCGGGCCGTGTCACCAGACCACCGATGCCCAGAGCAAAACCCCGCTTCCAACCCTCCTGAGCGACCTCCAGACTGCCGGAAAACCCATGAAAGACCCCGCCGTGAGAGAACCCGACCCGATCCAGAAGCTCCAGCAACCGCCCATAGCGTTGACAACAATGGATGATCACCGGAAGCGCCCTTTGGGAGGCCAGCTCGATCTGCTCCAGAAAAACCTCTTCCTGGCGCTTCACAGAAACGTCCAGGCGTTTATCCAGACCGATCTCTCCGACCGCAACAACCTGTGAATGCTGCAACAACGCAGCAAGCCTTTCTCTGACAGCGGAGTTCCATTGGGCTTCTTCCATCGGATGGACACCGGGAGCCAGAAAAACGGCCGCAAAGCGATCGGCGATCGTTTTCATGCAAGCCCAATCGCCAGGACGCACACCAGGAACCACCCAGCCAGAGACACCGGCCTGTCGGGCTCGCTCGAGGTGCTTATCCACTTGGTCCACAATCGGCTTTGAGGACAGATGCACATGGGAATCAAGAAGTGGCTCTCTCATGCTCCGGAGTTTAGCACAGACACGGCCCGGGATCTTCCAGTTCGGTCCGCACAGATGTCAACTTGAGGCAACCGGATGCCTATGGTACAAATGCCAGGACTTGATGCTGTTTTCTCAGCGGAGACCTCATGGCGCCCACCGATCCGGTTCATTCATCTTCAGGCTCCAAACTTTCGGCCATCTCTTTGGGTGTAGCCACCTGCACTACCCTGATGATCCTCGGTTTCGGAACATTTGTCTTTCATGTTTCAATCGGAGGCTATCAGGTGGGCCTTGCCCTTCTCGCCGGCCTGTTTGTCGGGCTTCTGGGCTATCTCGGTTCCCAATGGCTCATCAATCGTCATGAAGAACAGTTCCGCGATCAACTCAACAGTCTGGCGCAGACGCTGGAACTCCCCCCTCATTACGACCGGCCGGAACAACAGGCAGCCAGCATCCGGGAAAACCTCCTGGAACTCATGGAATACGGCCGGGAATCCATGGAGCTCCTGCACCACTGTTCAATCAGCCTGCAACGTCTGGAACAGCTTCGCCAGAACAACCGGGACGAATGGACCAGCGGCCAGGTGCTGCCTTCCCAGATGCAACAGCACCGCCAAAACCTGCTTACCAGTTTTGATGATATACAGCAGAGCCTTGAACAGGAGCGCGGGCAAAGCCAGGTCCTGTGCAACAGCTTGCAGGAGACCCACCAGGAGGTGCACCTTTCTTTTCAGCGCAGCCAACTCACCCTCTCCAATCTCAGCGATCTGGAGCGGAGTGCCAGTGAAATCTCCGGCCAGACCGACTCCATCCTGAAGGCCGTAGAACAGACGGGGACCTCCCTGGATGCTGTGAGGTCGGCCCTCGAGACGATTCACCAGAACGCCGAAAGTGGCACCAGCACCACCGAACGGCTACAACAGGAGACAGAACAAGGCCTTGGCCTTCTTCGAAGCGCTCAGGAAGGGATGGATCAGGTTCGACAACAGGCCGAGAGAGCCGGTCTCGCCCTGGAACGACTTTCGGAGCAGTCCCGCGAAATTGCCAGCATCACCGAGGTGATTCGCGAACTGGTTTCCGACACGGAACTCCTGGCATTCAATGCTGCGATTATTGCAGCCAAAGCCGGCGAAGAAGGGCAGGCATTTTCTGTTATTGCCGAAGAGATCAAAGAGTTGGCCGACCGTACCACCGGCAGTGCAAAAGACATTCATCAAAACCTTCGACAGGTTGGTCGCGAGACCGATGAAGCCCGGGACGCTGTCGAAGCCACCTGCCACCGGATAGAACAAAGTCAGCGACAGACTCAGGAAGCCGGACAAGCTCTCCACCGCATAAACCAGTGCTCCCAGTCCGTGACCCAATCTCATCGATCCATCCTTCAGCTGACCGGCGACCAAAGTCAGCAGGCCAGATCGCTTCTTAGTGAAACCGGCCTGAACCTGCAATGGATTCGTGCCACTGTTCGTGCCCTGCAGACTCAAAGGGATGCCATGGAACAGACCCAGCAGGACATCACCCTGCTGGTCAGTGTGTTGAGACAGGTAGATGAACGTTTGGCCGGCCAGAACCCTCTGTGGCAGGAACTTCTGGACCAGGAAAGCCAGACCCGGAAGCAGACACATGATTTTAGGCACCAGCTACACCAAATCCAACCGCTGGATCAACTTGAAACCCTGATTCAGCACGCTCTGGAACGAAACACCGCCAGTCAACTGGAACTGGAACGCATTCAACGCGAACTGGATCAGAATTCACCCCTTTTCGGAAACGACCGCCAGCAATCGTAGCCAGCGCCGAAAACACATTCAAGAAATCCTATATTTACCTGCCACCCCCTTCTGTGGTACTAAGTGCTCTGTAATGTATTGCAGAGCACTAAGCATCACTTCAGAAGGAGCTTCAGCATGGTTTTCAGTTTCACACCAGAGGACGTCTGCGCCCGCCAGATCGACATAGCGGCTGAAGACGGCATTATTCAACAGGTTCGATTCACCCGCGGCTGCGCCGGAAACGCACAGGGCGTCGCTGCTCTGATCAAAGGCATGCCGATCGAAGAAGCGATCGTTCGTCTGACCGGCATCAAATGCCGTAACGGTACCAGCTGCCCTGACCAGCTCGCCAAAGCCCTGAAAGACATCCAGCTCAAAGATGTGGGCTAAATCTACTAAACACACCAACTAAAAAAGCGCGGCCTCAATGGCTGCGCTTTTTTTATTTCTTTTGGTTTTTATCCTTGCCAACTCCACAACACCAAAGGTGGCGAAGAAGGGTCCGAATGCAAGGCGTCCCGCCGAACAAGAGAAGGAAGCGTACGACCCGTACGCTGGACTGAACGCGTTCAAGGGCAACGCCGCAGGCGGGCCCTTATCCGCCACCTCCTAAAAAACGGAGGCCAGGCGGGTATAAGCCATTTCGAGACGTCGTCCGGCAGTATGCATCATCAATTGCAGCACTCGATTTCCCAACACCGGCTTCTCTTCGTTCAGCGCCACAAACTTCTTGCGGGACAACACCAGCACAGAGCTGTCTTCGATGGTTTTCACCGTCATCGAGCGGGGAGCCTGACCGATCAGGCAGGTTTCCCCCAGGATGGTTCCGGGATGATAGAGCCCCAGGACGATCTGCCTCTTGTAGTGAACCTTTTTGGTCGCCTGAGCTTTGCCATGTGTCAGAAACAGCATGAAGTCACTCGGTTCACCTTCCCGGTACAAAAAGTGCTTTTCAGGAACATGATGTTCGGACAGGAACGGTTCCAGTTCCAGAAAATCCCGGGCACTGAGGAACCGGTTGGTCTTATTCTGGGTATAAGTGTCCTGCAAAAACGTTCTGAGCGATTGCTTCATATCCCCTCACGGCCCAACTCTTCATACGGTGTTACCAAAAAAGAAGTGCAGGGAGTTAACAAACTCTCAACAAATTTGTCAAGAGTTTCGGACAAGGATTCGCTCAATGGAAGGGCGAAAACGGTTGGGGCGCACCCGTGCGATCGCTCTACCCAATGCTAAAGAGGAAGATGACCCAAAAGGTCGCGCCAAATAGAACGGTCCACAAGTTAGGCCGATCAGGCCATGAAGAAGAGCCCGGGGCAGGATACCGTACAGCCTCATCGGTTTTCTTTTGGCACCATTTTATTTTGATCGAACCGACCGATGTCAAACGGCCGCATCCTTTGTATTCCGCCATCGAGTAAAATATCCTGATTGGGGCAGAACACGAACTTTTCTCCGATCAATACAAGAGAGATTGACAAAAGTTGTTCTTTAACGAAAAATAGAAAGGCGTTTTATTTTCCGCCCCTTCTCCCTGACCCCACCGGGCGGACCGTTTGCGACAACGCCAACAAGTTACTGTAAAGGGAACAATCTATGCTGTCGACAGCCCTGGGAACCCTCTCCCGCCCACTTCGTCTGTCCTTGCGTGCCACATGGTTCACCATGCTGGGCGGTATTTTGGTCTACACCTTTTTGGCCTGGACCATCCTGGCCTTTGGGAAAGCCAAGATCGGGTTAACTCACTTTGATCCGGGCTGGATCGGAATCGGCGCCGCCCTTTCTCTGGGAGCGGTGGCACTGTCCCTGTATCTGCAGAACCGGTTTCGCTCCAGAAAACAGTTAGACGCGCTGATGCACGGCACCGTCAGTTGTGCTGATATGGCCCGAGATTCTTTTAATCGGGTCAACCTCCGCGATCTTCGTACTCTGCACCGTCTTTCCGATGAGGAACTGGCTCTGGCCCGTTTGCTCGAGCCTTATCGCAAACATCTGATGCTCCGGATGAGCCTGGGGGAACTGGTCGCTGTGCTCGGCTTCCTTCTCGCTCTGGCCAGCGGCAACCTTCTTCTCTCCGCCCCTTTCAGTCTTTGCGCCATCATGATGCTGGTATCCACCTGGCCCAACTTTGATAAGGAACTGGAGCGGGCCCGGCAGACGGTTCTGGACACCCCGGCCCCATTGCAAGCTGCAAGCTGACACCACCTTCCCGATAAAGTCAAAGCCCAACCCAACCGGGTTGGGCTTTTTTCTGGCCCCCCCTTCGATTTCACGGTATATTACCGTTTAATTCATCTGAGGAGGAGCTGCTATGTCTCGTTTGATTTCGTTGCTGATTGCTCTGCTTCTGGCACTTCCCGTACCATCCCTGGCCAAAGACCCTCTGGCGGCTTGGAAACCAGCCTTTGATCCCTCGACTGCAAAGCACAAATACATTCTGTCCTGTGTCGGCCATCCGGCGATCGAGGGTGTTGCGGTCGGCTACCGGATTCGGGACCGGGTCTGGAAAGAGACCGACGGCCGACTGTACGTCGACTTCCGCCCTTTATCTCAACTGGGCGGTGAAAAGGACGTGATTCGAAAACTGAAGCTGGGAGCAGTCCATGGGATGATGAGCTCCTCGGTGGCCGCAGCGAACCTGGCACCGGAGTTGGGAATCGTCAATCTGCCGTTTCTTGTCGGCACCTTTGATCAGCTGGAACAGTTCCGCCGATCACCGGAGCTGTTCACCCCCTTTGCCACCGCTGCTCGCAAGCAGGGGTTGCGGGTGATTGATTTCACCGGGTACGGCAGTTACGGTTGGGCCAGCAAGGTACCGGTCACAGGGGTGGCGCAGGCCGGAGAGGTCAACTTCCGTATCGCTCAAGCTCCGGTCAATACCGATACCTACAAGGCCTGGGGCCTGAAATTTACCGTCATGCCCTGGCCCGATGTTCCACAGGCACTGCAGACCGGCGTCATCGACGGATTAGACCACACCCCCATCGTCTGCAATATCTCCAAGAAGTTCGACGTGGCGAAGCATTTTACCCGCCTGGACTATGCTCAGGGCCTCTATGTCCACCTGATCAATGAGCGCTGGCTAAAACGGTTGCCCGACGATCTGCAGACGATCCTGCTCAAGGTTATCGAGGAAGAGAGCGCTCAGACACGGAAATTGACCCTTGCCCAGCAGAACGACGAGATCATCAAGGCCCAGAAAGCCGGTATCCGTTTTTACGATCTGAGTGACACCGACAAAACTGAACTGATCCGTCGGGCCGAACCGGTCTATCAGCGTTGGGGAAGCAAGATGAAACCCGGCTACCTGGCCAAAGTCCGGGAGAAACTTCAATAGCCCGTAAAAGAAGCTCTATTGACAAAAAGCCACTTCCTCCGAAGTGGCTTTTCTATTTCGGACAAACGAAATCGGTTCTTGACCCCAGAGCGCGCCGAGACTATCCTGTTGGCCTGCGCATCAACCCGGCACCACCTCACCATCCTCATCTCCCACTGACATACCCCTTTTTCACGAAATGGCCGATCTCCATAGACGTGGCAGGACCCTCGTCGCGGTGTTGGCGTGGCATGAGCATTTTTCAGGGCCCGTTTGGAGGCCCGGGAGGACTGACGATGAAGCGTATGATGAAATCCCTGTTGACCCTGGTGGCGGTTCTTGCCCTTGCCACCCCCGCAGTTGCGGGAAAGAAAGATCCTCTGGCCGCCTGGAAGCCCAAGTTCGACCCAAGCGGTGCCAAGTACAAGTACATCCTGTCCAATGTTTCTCACCCCGCCATCGAAGGGGTCGCTGTTGGCTACCGGATTCGCGACAAAGTCTGGGAAAAGTCCGGCGGCCGCCTGTACGTCGACTTCCGTCCCTTGTCACAGTTGGGTGGTGAAAAGGACGTCATCAGCAAGCTGAAGCTGGGTGCCGTCCAGGGGATGCTCTGCTCCTCCGTTGCTGCTGCCAACGTGGCCGACAAGCTGGGGATCGTCAACCTGCCCTACGTGGTTGACACCTTCGACAAGCTGGACACCTTTCGTAATACCCCCGAATTGTGGGAGCCGTTTGCCAACTCGGCCCAACGCTCCGGCATTCTGGTGGCGGATATTACCGGCTATGGCACCTATGGCTGGGCATCCAACATCCCTGTAAAAACCCTGGCCGATGCCAAAAAGGTCAACTTCCGTATCGCTCAAGCACCGGTCAACAAGGACAGCTACAAAGCCTGGGGCCTGAAGTTCACCGTTATGCCTTGGCCGGACGTCCCTCAGGCCCTGCAGACCGGCGTTATTGACGGCCTGGATCATACTCCGACCGTCTGCAATATCACCAAGAAGTTTGAGATCGCCAAGAACTTCACCCAGCTTGACTATGCGCAGGGGCTGTTTATCCACCTGATGAACAAGCGCTGGTTCAACAAACTGCCCAAAGACCTGCAGACGATCCTGATGGACACCATTGCAGAAGAGTCCGCTGTTGCCCGGGACCTGACCCGGAAGCAGCAGAATGAGCAGATCGCCAAGGCGAAAGCCAACGGCGTTCAGTTCTATACCCTGTCCGCCGATGAAACAGCGCTGTTGATTAAGAAGACTCAGCCGGTGTATGAAAGCTGGGGTAAAAAGATCGGTCCGGGCTACCTGAAGAAGGTCCAGACCACCCTCAAGTAAATTATTTTCACTCTGGATAGACCGGGAGGGGCTGCGGCCCCTCTCGGCATTTGTGGACTCATGGTCAAAAAAGCGATTCGATGGATTGACCGGACCTTCCTTTTTGTTGAGGAATGGTCCCTGTTTCTGGCTGTAATGACGGCACTCTGTGTCGCCATGGCCAATGTGGTGCTGCGTAAGCTGACCTCGGACCTGAACCTGTACTGGTCCGACGAGATCGTCCGCAAAACCATCTTCTTTACCACTTACTTCGGTTGCATCGCCGCTATTCGGGGACGCTCCCTGATCCGGGTCGATGCCGTTCCTCAGCTCTTTCCGTTCCTGCGGCGGTTTCTGGACCAGATCAACCATTTGGCGGTGCTGCTTTTTTCAGGACTGATGATCAAGTTCGGCTGGGCACTGACGACCATGGTCAAACAGGACGAATATGCCCTGACCGCCACATTGCAGATTCCGGAATGGTACTTCTACGCCGTCCTGCCCACCATGGGGGCGATGATGTTTGTCCGTACTCTGATCGTGATGGTGGAAGACCTGTTCAGGATCGACCTGACAGGTAAAGAGGAGGCAAGCTGATGGATACCAACAGCCTCCTGATCGTGGCTCTGTTGCTGGGCTGCCTCGCCGGCACCGTACCAGTCTTTATGGCCCTGTTCTTTACCGGTCTCTTCGGGCTGGTCTATATCGTCGGACTGGATCCGCAAATTGTGGTCGAGGTGCTGTACCGCTCCATGGACAAGTTCGCCCTGGTGGTGGTGCTGTTTTTCGTTCTCTGCGGCAATATTATGACCACCGGCAGTATCGTGCAGAAACTGATCGATACTGCCAACGCCCTGGTCGGCTG
>JANQIN010000170.1 GCA_028282145.1 Thermodesulfobacteriota bacterium
CCTGAGGAAAGTCGACAGTTCCAGATTGACTGCTATACGTGGTTGCTGACTCATTTTGGTGGAGACGACTTTTATCAGGGGGCGGCGTTGATCCTTCCAACGGATGATTTTTTTGCGCCTGAAGACAGGACGCTCGAACTGACAGCCGAAGATGTCTTCTACAAAGTGAAGCAATACGCTGGTCTTATGAAGTGGCCTGTCAGTCTGGTTGCACAGGAAGAAGATCCTGACCCCCATGTCGCCCCGACACTGATTATCCAAGGTTTAGACGCCAAACCTCTGGGGACATTTTCGGCCAACGAGGAGAATGAACACACCATCACCTACAACCCCAGGGTGCAGACCAATCCCACTCAGATGGTCGCAACCTTCGCCCATGAACTGTCTCATTTTCTGACCAGTACCTCCCCGGAGCCACCTCCCGGCGGTTGGGGCAACTGGGAATATGCGACCGACATCTGCGCTACCTTCCTGGGATTCGGCATCTTTATGGGCAACTCATCGTTCAGCTTTTCCCAATACTCAGAAGGCACCACGATCGGTTGGAAAACCGCCAGTAGTGGTTATCTGTCAGAGCAAGAGCACGCTTATGCCCTGGCGTTATTTCTCCTCCTGAAAGAAGTCCCTGCCAAGGAGGCGCTGCGCTATTGCAATATCAATATTCGAAGTTATCTCAAGCGGGCTTTGAAAGAGCTTGAGGCCGGTGAAGCTATCCGTGAGCTGAGGTCGGTGAAGTTTAAGCCACCCGCTTCATAATCAGACAATCCATCGGGTCACGCTCATTCCGTGGGCCTTCAGATTTGCAATGTGTGGGGAAAACGATGAAATACGTCTGGATCATAACCGATTACTACTGGTGGTGGCTGGCAGCTCTCAGTCTCTTTCTGGGGTGGGATCTGTATCGCAAGTCCGGCTGGCCATCGGCGACAGGAGTGATCCTCCAGAAATCCCAGGATGACCAGAAGTACCTGCGGGGGGATGAAGACGATCCTTGGATTCCCATGAACGAAACACCGACCCGTCTGTTCTCGAAAAAACCCCGAAAAACCTATATCAAATCCACCATCAAGGTGGAGTATGAATTCTCTGTTGGGTCAAAGACGTATCAGGCCAAAAAGGTCTTTGAGAACATCAAGAGTGACCGGTTTTTCGAGCAGCTCTTCGATCCCAAGGAGGTGCGCCTTCCAGGGGAAGGGCAAAAGGTGCGGGTCTATTACAACCCGAAGAATCCGCAGGAGAACAGCCTGCAAGGGACCTCATTCTTTAGCGCTCTGGTGTGTGTTGGTTTGGGTGTGGTTTTTTTAGCCCTTGGCCTGATCTTCCAGGGCCCATAACGGAAGGAAAATCCCTCGGGAGACAATGATGAGAAGGCTGGCGATATTTTTAAATGGGGCTGGCTTTGCCGCTCATGCTGTAATTCTGACTTGGGCTTTAGCGACTTTTCCTTTTTGGGGCGGTGATTCTTCTGCTGTTGGGATTATCGGTGGTGACGGAGAAGCTGGTCCAACGGCCATCTATGTGGCAACCTCGATCACTCCGGCAGGGCATTTTCCTGATGGGAATTATTGTCTTCTTTGCAATCAATCTCTGCGCCTTGATAAAGAAGACGTAAGTACCTTCCACTCAGGGGAGTAACCTCTTTTGCAGCCGCCTAATCAGGACCGGGGTGAAGACCAGTGTCATCACGCCGAGTCCGATCAGGCCGGGGATGGTGGAGGCCGAGAGCTGTCCCAGGGCGGCACCACGTATGGCGTCAACCAGCCAGGCCAGAGGCAGGAAGAGTGCCAGGTTCTGACCCCACTCGGGGAGGTTCTCCAGCGGGAAAAACGTCCCGCTGAAAAGAAACATCGGGGTGATCAGCAGGAAGATCGGCAGATTGAAGGTCTCGATCCCCGGTACCACCGCGGTGAAGAACAGCCCCAGGCTGGCAAAGGCCATGCCGCCCAGCAGAGCAAAGACAGGAATCAAAAAGCCGGTGGGATAGCTGATCAGGCCCAACACCGTCAGCAGGATCTGCATCAATCCCGCGGCAATCAGCGCCTTGGTGGTTCCCCAGGCGATCTCTCCCAGCAGAATCTCTCCCAGCGTAAGCGGGGTCGCCAGCATGGCGTCCCAGGTCTTCTGATAAAACATCCGCACAAACGAGTTGTAGGTTGTTTCGAAGAAGCTGTTGTACAGTACCGTGATCGCCAGCAGAGCAGGGGCGATAAAGTCGGTATAGGGGACAGCCACCCCCCGGTAGTTGACCGATTCGATCAGTACACCGAGCCCGGCACCAAAGGCGGCCAGGTAGAGCACCGGCTCCAGCAGGGGTGGGATAAAGCTGATCTTCCAGGTCTTTTTATAGACCGAAAAGTTCCGCTGCCAGACCCGCCACAGGCGGCGTGTGACCTGAGGTTCGCCTCTCATTCCCGCAGATCCTTTCCGGTCAGTCGTAAAAAGACATCTTCAAGGTTTCCCATTCGAAGATCAGCGGCTACTTCGGGGTAGGTCTGCCGCAGATCGTGATAGGTATGGTGAGCCGCTTCGCCGGTCACCAGCAGACGGTAGCCCAGGTCCTCCAGGGAGACTCCCCGGTTTTGCAACCACCGTCGCACGTCCTGGTCCGGCTGACGGACCTCCAGCAGTTCACGTCCGGCATGTTCGTTAATCAGCGCCTGTGGTGATCCTTCCACCAGGATCTGGCCGTTATCCACGATGATCAATCGATCGCAGAGCTGGGCCGCTTCCTCCATATAGTGGGTGGTCAGAAGGATCGTCATCCCTTCAGCTTTGAGTTCGGCCAGCCGCTGCCAGATCTGCTGGCGGGACTGAGGATCAAGACCGGTGGTTGGTTCGTCGAGGATCAACAGCTCCGGATTGTTAAGCAGAGCCCGGGCCAGAATAAGGCGGCGCTTCATGCCGCCGGAAAGTTCTATAATCCGTGCCTCCTGCCGGTTGTCCAGGCGGACGAAGGAGAGGAGGCGATCGATTCGAGGTGCGGCCTCAGACGAAGGGATATTGAAATAACGGGCGTAGACCTGGAGATTCTGCCGAACGGTCAGGTCCGGGTCCAGGTTGTCTTCCTGCTGACAGATCCCCAGTCGCTGTTTAATTGCCCGCAGTTCGGTGGTCACGTCCCGGTCAAAGACCGTCAGCTTCCCACCCGAGGGGCGGCTGAAACCGTACAGCATCCGAATGGTCGTTGTTTTTCCGGCGCCGTTGGGTCCCAGCAGGCCAAAGCATTCTCCCGACTGGACGGTAAAGCTGAGGCCGTCGACGGCACGAAGATCGCGAAAGGTTTTTTCGAGGTCGGTGGCTTGGATGACAGGTGTAGTGGTAGTCGAACTCATGGGAGAAGTATCCCTCAAAGGAACATGGCTGTCATCCGCAAATCATCCAAAACATTAGAAAGTTTAGGAAGAGCGTCGAGCCCAACTGTAAGGTTCAAGGTGAAAATCACGCTTTTGCGCAACGAAAATGAGGGAGCCATGAAAGGCTCCCTCATCAAAATTGTCGAGCCGCCTT
>JANQIN010000175.1 GCA_028282145.1 Thermodesulfobacteriota bacterium
AAAAAAAGTGCCAGCTTCCTGGAGATAATCCCTTTGGCAAGGGGACGGTTTTTCTTCTTGGGGTGCCATTTGTCCCGCTCAAGATCGATCAGGTCATTCACAATATAGGTAAAGGAAGAGGCCGCACAAAATGCCAGAAAGGGTAAAACGGTCGTCAAGGCAATGGGTAAATCGGCGATCGTCCCTCCAAGGAAGGGTGGGAAGAAGAGAAGAAGGTTCTTCAGCCACTGCTGTGGCCTCATCAGCCTGACCATACCCTTAATCATCGACCAGCCCTCTCCAATCGACGCAATTTCCGTTTGGCCAGTCGAGACATCTTCTTCTCCCAATGAGTCTTCCCTCTGTATTGGATGGCCTTGCGGTAAAGATCCATGGCCTTTTCCCGTTCACCGAGCCTCAGCCACAGGTTAGCATATCGGTAGTAATTTTCGGCATTTGTGTTTGGGAGAGGGTTCGGATCCTCTTCCACAATCTGCCGGATATGAAACTTCAGTTCTGTATCTTCCGGAAATTGTCGGAGAATCCCTCTAAGCAACTGAAAGGCCAATGGCTTCCGGTAGGTTGACCGATGGACAGCGAATCGCAGCCCGTTCAGTCCTTCTTGTTTGCGCCCCTGAACATAATCCACCATCGCAAGATAAACGTCCGGTTCAGGGTTATAACCGATGGCGGGAATTCGTTTGGCCTTACGGAAGGCTTCAGCGGAAGCAGCGATATCCCCGCTCTCCCAAAGCCTGGCGCCATACATCATTTGCCCCGTTCGAAACTGGGGCGATTTTTCCGTCATATCTTTCAAGAATCGCAGTCCATCTCCCCAGAGGTAGGCCCTGTGGCTGGTTGTCGCGCCAAAGACAGCCAAGACCACAGCGAGGCCGACAGAGAGCCTTTTCAGATGTTCAGGTTTCAGGCGGATTGCCAGACCGCAAATCAACGCCGGGACGACCAACGCCAGGGGCATATAGAGATAGCGTTCGGCAAAGGGGGTCCAGGCGATCTTACCCAAAACAATCAGCAAGGCGGGTGCGGCGAGGATAACGCCGGAGAGCGCCATCCAGGACAGAAGGGTCCGGCGAAAGAGCAGGTAGAAAAGGAGAATCAGCACCGGGATGGCGAACAGGTCGTACAGAGGATCGACATCGATGATGGCGAAGTTCAGCGGCCAGGGTAGAAACAGCTTTTTCGCATAAAATCCGATCGCTCGGGCCCAGAGCATCAGGCAATAAAGCGGTTGTTCATCCATGAAAACAAGGGTCTTGCCGATGTTCCCATGCACCCCTGTAACCAGGCTGGAACGCCATCCCAGAAAGGCCGCAAAAGGCAAAATACTCCCTAATAAAATAAGCCCGACAAGCCACCAGGAGCGGCGGTTTTGGTTACTGCCCCCCTGTTGGGGAATCGGAGCCATGAGCAGCAGACACCAGCCGACGGTGAAGGCCAGAGCCGGTTCCTTGGCCATCGTTCCGACAAACAAAAAAATCAGACTGAGAAGAAGACGCCAAATTCCCCCTTTAAGGCGATAGTCCAAAACCAGCAGAGCCGACCCCAAGACTCCGGCACAGGCCATAATATCGGAGCGGCCAGAATACCAGGAGGTTGACTCAGCTGTCAGGGGGTGCAGTCCAAAAAGCAGACCCGCCCCAAGGATTAAAAGCCCAGTGGTTTTGCTCGGTAGAGAGGGTTTATAGATGCGGAACAAACGAACTGTCATCAAAGCCACAAGCAAGGCATTGATGCTGTGCATCAGGACAGTTTCCAGATGCAACCAGAAAGGACGATAACCGATCAGGAGACTGTCCAAGTAGGCATTGATTCGCACCATGGGCCGAAAGTAGAGGCCGGCTGCAGACTGACCGAAAAGGCCGTGAAGCCCCTTCCCCTCAACCGCAGCCTGGGCGCGTTTTAAGAGGCCAGCATCATCAACAACGGCCATTTCACCAAAAAGAATCGGGACGTAACACAGGAGGATCACCCCGAAAAGGAGTAGGACCTGTCGTTTGGTCATGAACGGCCCACCACATCGAGGAACGTTTCTTCCAGGCTTTTTCGGACGGGCTCCACTAAGAGAACCTCACAATTGCTGCTACGAAGCTCCGCCAGAACAGCCTCAAGCCTTTCCGGAGAGCTTTCGACAGACTGGACATCTGTCGCCTCAGCGTTGCGGTATTGAACTCTGTACCCATGCACCCCCTCCAGCATGAGGTCAGACACCTGATAAACCTTTTGCAGGGTTCCCTGATTGAGAATTGCCACACGATCACAGACCGTTTCCACATCAGAAGTAATATGGGTACTGAAAAAAACGCAACACCCCTTCTCCTTCAACTCAAGGATAATTTCTTTTACCAAAGCCCGCCCCATGGGGTCCAGGCCGCTCATCGGTTCGTCCAGAATCAGCACCGACGGTTCATGCAGAAGAGCCTGCCCCAGTGCCAGACGCTGGACCATCCCTTTACTAAAACCCCGGATCGGGCGCTTTCGGGCATGAAGCAGCTCCAACCGTTCTAAAACGTCGTCAGACCGACGCTGAATGTCCTGCTTGCCCATACCAACGATCTTCCCCACCATGCCCAGATACTGGTCAGCCGTCAGGTAATCGTACAAGGCCGGATTCTCCGGCAGAAAGCCGACATTTTTCCGCGCCTCGACCTTCTGCGAGTCCACCCCCAGAATACGTGTGGTACCGGAGGTGGGGCGAATTAGCCCCATGATCAATTTGATAGTAGTACTCTTCCCGGCACCGTTAGGCCCCAGGAAACCAAAGATTTCCCCCTGACCGATACTCAGAGTGAGCCCCTTGAGGGCAACGACCTTCTTTCCCCGTTGGGTGCGGAAGGTTTTACCAAGCTGTTCCACTTCCAGAGCATACATCAGCGGTCACCTTTCTCTGGCTGTATTTCTTTCAGGCGATGGGGCATCAAAGCCTCGACGTTCCCACTCTTATCCAGGCGAAAACCGCCGCCCAGAGGGTGGCGGGGAATCCGAGCAAGGTAGCCTTCCCTCTGCAAATCTTCCACCGTCTGTGGCAGAGCCCCCTCGTCTTCCTGATACTGCTGTACGGCCTTTTCGATGACCAGAACACGCTCCAGCAGGATCCGACGAACCTTGAGGTTCTTCTTGATCGCCGGATTACGGGCCTTCATCTCCATCAGTTTCAGGTAGCCGACCGCCAGGGAGGTCCGCCCTGACTCGTGCAGATACTGCCCCGCCAGACCGATATGTCGCGGCGACCCGGTCATCTCGCCGGCCTTTTGAAAGTACCCGGCGGCAGCGTCGTAGTCTTTCATAAAGTAGGCCGCGTTGAAACCGGCAAAGAACGGCAGATACCAGTCCCAGGTGCGGTACTTCATCCCGTGGTCCAGGATCCGGTTGGCCTCCTCCGGTTTTTTCATATCCCAGGTGAGCAGCGCCTGGGCAAAATAATAGGCATCCATATTATAGGGATCGAGCTGCACAGTGGTCTCCACCAGCCGCTGGATGCCTTCATAATCGGTATCGGGGTTCAGAACTCTTTTTGATCGCTGGCTGTGCCCTCCGAAATAAACCAGCGCTTTCAACACCAGACCCGCAGCCACGGTGCCCTGATGGTCGGCACTGAGGGCCTTGAGAATGCCACTGTTGGGGACAACACCGGCTTTCTGATCCAAAGGGCGGGCTTGGATGGAACGAACCAGCGGGTTCAGAACAAGGACATAGCAGATCAACAGTACGACAAGAGCGCCCCACCACCTCATTGCATTTCTCGTCGATTAAAACAAAGGACCGACAGGATCAGGAGGATACCGGTGTAGATCAGGAAGTACAACAGAACCCAACCGATCTCCGCTGGATTGACCGGCAAGCCGTAGGTGGCGGCGATGGTGTAATCAAAGGCACTGAAGTTTGGAACGGCGTAATAGAACAGTTTGGCTGCCCACTGCACTGCTGGAGGGACTAGGGCGCCCGAGCCGAGGGTGAGATAGTCGTAAACCTGCTGCGAGGCATGACCCATAAAGTAGCAGGCAAAGGTACCGAAGATCGGCAAAAAGAAGCTGGTGCTGACCGAACAGAGCAGCATGGAAAAGGCGGTCAATAGCATAAACTTGAGCGCCCCAAGCCCCAGAGCGGTCAACAGAGTCACCAGATTCAGGGCCTTGGCTGGAGGATAGATCGTACCAACGACCACAATCATCCCTACAGCGAGACCGCCGAGAACCAGGGTCAGAATGGTCAGAAAGGTGATAAAACCAAAATAGCGCCCGAACAGGTAGGAGGCGCGGGAAACGGGCAGCCCCAAAACGGCATAGAGATACCGTCGATCGATATCCCGCCACAGCAGGGTGCCGCCGATAAAAACGGTAACCAGAAACTGCAGAAAACCGACCAGTGACAGGGAAAGGGTCACTGACAGCTGGGTCACCTGACGCATCGACATGGGGCTGATCACCGGAACCAGCAACATCCCCAAAGCGACCAGCAGCATCCCCTGCAGGACCTTGTCCCGCCATATACCCCGAAGGGTGACTGAATAGATAGACCACATAATATGACATTAAAAAAGGTTGCCCCGCACAGGGCAACCTTTTTTTTGATCAATCGATCAACTTATTGATACTGGCAGGTCGCCACAACAGTATCTTCGTCGGTCACCTGACCGTCGGCCATGTCTTCACCTTTACCGGCGTCGCCACAATCGATAGCGGTGATGTCAGCTTCTTCAGCGCCCGAGTGGTAAACGTTGTCACCGTTCTGGTGCTTGGCAGCAGCCATGTAATCGTCGACGTCGGATTCGATATCAACAGTTACGTTGGTGGAAGGTACCAGGTCAGCGCCACCGATTTCGGTGGTGGAATCACTGGTAAAAAGTGCGGCGTAGGACGGAGAAGCCATCAGCAGTACGGCAAGAATTACGATAAATTTTTTCATCTCTCTGCTCCCTTTCAAGTTGAAATCGTTAGATAGGAATGTTGGTTAGATCGACGGATACTCTTGCTGAGTGCTGTCAGCAAAAGCCGCTTCCATCTGGGTCTTGACATTCCGCAGATCACTCTGGGCAGCAGAGTTGAAGGCCTTAACACGATAAGCAGCAAACTGAGGGATAGCGATAGCGGCGAGGATACCGATGATCGCAACAACGATCAGCAGCTCGATCAGGGTAAAACCCTTTTCATTCTTCCGAAACTTGTTCAGCATGCGATGTCTCCTTTCAAACAGTCGTGTTGTCATCGACAACGGTTATTGATACCTAATTGACTCCGCGTGAACGGAGGGAACTCCGAATTCATGAATTTTATATAGCAAACCGCATGCCCAAACCTTAAAAAAAATTAAAATGTCTATTTTTCAACAGGTTACAAACTTATGAGGGTTTTTATTAAGAAATTCACAGGTGACATTTTCAGGCAGAAAGCCAATTCTGGGCACAGCAAAGTGCCAAATTTTGTCAGGCGTCGTCGTTATCCTCAATTCCAAGCTTCTGTAGCCGATAGCGAATGGAACGGAAACTGATACCGAGAAGTTCGGCCGCCTTCTTTCGCACGCCACCACAGCGCTCCAGCGCCTTGACCAGGATCCGGGTTTCAATATCCGCAAGGTGCTGGTCGAGATCCAGCCCTTCGGGGGGCAGCTCGTCCACGGTATCAACTGCAACCCTGACCTGTTGTTGAATGTGCGGAGGCAGGCTCTCCAGGCTGATTTCACCGGACTTTTCCAGTACCAGACACCGCTCAATCACGTTCTCCAACTCCCGAACATTGCCGGGCCAGGCATAGTCCAGCAAACGCTTCATTGCCTGAGAAGGGATCTTAGCGTTACTTTTTCCGGCGTACTTCTGATAAAAGTGTTCAACAAGCAGGGGGATATCTTCGCGCCGTTCCCGCAGACTCGGGAGATTAAGCTTAATGACGTTCAGGCGATAGTAGAGGTCTTCACGAAACCTCCCTTCTG
>JANQIN010000253.1 GCA_028282145.1 Thermodesulfobacteriota bacterium
GGCTGAAAGCACCGTTGGAAGCAGCGCCTAACTCTCTGGAAGGACAGCTCCACTACCTCCGGACCGTCTACGGCCACCGTCTGCCGCAGGATCTGTTGCTGCAGGTCGACAACGCCTTTGACCTGATGGCCGAGGTGATGGCGACCCGTGAGCTGGGGCAGGGCGTTCCCATGGGCTTCGGATACGGCGATTCGCGGGATCCGGCCCGGTTCACCATCGACGCCGAATGGATGCCCCGTACCGTTCTTCTCGCCAAGTCGATCCATGTCTGGCTCGACCAGCTGTCCCGGCGCTATCAGCGGTCGATCTACCGGCTGGACCAGATCCCCGATGAGGAGCTGGACCGGCTTCAGCACCAAGGTTTTACGGCTCTGTGGCTGATCGGCTGCTGGCAGCGCTCGGAAGCTTCCCGGCGGATCAAACACCTCTGCGGCAGCCCCGATGCCCACGCTTCGGCCTACAGTCTGGCCAGCTATCGGGTCGCCGACGATCTGGGGGGGGACGACGCCCTGCACCAGCTGGAAGATCGCTGTCATCAGCGTGGTCTTCGCCTGGCCTGTGATGTGGTTCCCAACCATACCGGCCTCGACTCGGACTGGCTGCTGAACGATCCGGACGATTTCATTCAGCTGGATCACCCTCCCTACCCCGGCTACCGCTTTACCGGACAGAATCTCAGTCCCGATCCGGCCATCAGCCTCCGCATCGAAGACGGCTACTTTAACCGCAGCGATGCGGCCGTCGTCTTCGAACATCGGGATCATCGAGACGGGCGTGTGCGCTACATCTACCACGGCAATGACGGTACCCATACCCCCTGGAACGATACGGCCCAGCTCGATTACCTGCAGGCCGAAGTCCGGGAAAAGATGATCCGGGTCATCCTGGATGTGGCCCGCCGGTTCTCCGTAATCCGTTTCGACGCAGCCATGACCCTGGCAAAAAAGCATTTCCAGCGGCTCTGGTATCCTCAGCCGGGAGGAGGTGCCGGCGTTCCCTCCCGAGCCGATCACTGGCGGTCGCGGGAGGATTTTGAAGCCGCCTTCCCCGAGGAGTTCTGGCGCCAGGTGGTTGACCGGATTCAGCAGGAGGTTCCCGACACGCTTCTGATCGCGGAAGCGTTCTGGTTGATGGAGGGCTACTTCGTACGCACCCTGGGTATGCACCGGGTCTACAACAGCGCCTTCATGAACATGCTGAAGACAGAGGACAACGCCAAGTACCGGCAACTGCTGAAAGACACCCTGATCTTCAATCCGGGTATCCTGCAACGATTTGTCAATTTCCTCTCCAACCCGGACGAGGAAACGGCCATCGATCAGTTCGGCAGCGATGACAAATATTTCGGTGCCGCGACCCTGCTGGCCACCATGCCCGGACTTCCCATGTTCGCCCATGGCCAGATCGAAGGGCTCAAAGAGAAGTACGGTATGGAGTTCCGCAGTGCCAAATGGGACGAACCCGAGGATCAGGGCCTGATCGAACGTCATCAGCACCAGATCTTCCCCCTGCTGCGCCAGCGATACCTCTTCAGCGGCGCTGACGACTTCCAACTGTTCGATTTCGGCAACGAACACGGTGTGGACGAAAACGTCTATGCCTATGTCAACGGTCGCGGCGATGAGGCGGCCCTGGTGGTCTTCAACAACCGTTGGGGCGACAGCTCCGGCTGGCTGCACCAGAGCCTGGAACGGATCCACGGCGACAGCTCCGACAACCCACCTCGGGTCCGGTGCTGCCTCGGCGAGGCCCTGAAATTGGCCAACGACAGCCGACTGTACCGCTTCCGCGATCTGGTGAAAGGGCTGGAATACCTGCGTACCGGCGAGGAGCTGCACCAGGAAGGCTTCTACCTCGAACTGGGTGCATTCCAGCATCATGTCTTCTGGCAGTTCCGCCACGTCCAGGACGGCGATGGCCGCTGGCGCAAACTGTGGCAACGCCTGCAGGGCCACGGCTGCCCCAACCTGGAGGAAGCCCTCGATCAGGAAGGCCCGAAACGGGCGCCCCTGCCGGTTCGCCCTCGAGAAACCATGGAGGACAAACGCCCGCTGAAGGTCCTGTTTGTCGCCTCCGAGGTCACACCCCTCGCCAAAACCGGCGGACTGGCCGACGTCGTAGCCGCCCTGCCCCAGTCACTACAGGCCGCGGGAAATCCCTGCCGCATCCTGATGCCGGCGCACCCCCAGGTGCCGGAGGCCGGCCTGCCATTGGAAGAGACCGGCGAAGAGATCAGCCTTCGGATCGACGGCCGGATCTACACCGCCCGTATTCTGGAAAGTCGGCTTGGCGAGGTCCCGGTCTGGTTGCTGGACCAGCCGGAACTCTTTGACCGGGAAGGGCTTTACGGGACACCCGATGGCGACTACGAGGACAATCCGATCCGCTTCAGCTTCTTCTGCCGGGCCGCCCTGGAACTGTGCAAACAACGGGACTACACCCCGGATGTGATGCATCTGCACGACTGGCAGGCAGGACTGGTACCGGTCCTGTTGCGGACCGACTACGCCGACGATCCATTTTTTGCCCGCATGGCCACCGTGATGACGATCCACAACCTCGGCTACACCGGCGCCATGGGAATGGAGTGGCTCGAACGGCTCAACCTCCATCCGGGGCTGGCCAATGTCCAGGGGATGGAGTTCTACGGTTCCCTGTCGCCGCTTAAGGGCGGTATCGGCCTGGCCGACCGGATCACCACCGTCTCCCCGACCTACCGGGAAGAGGTGTGCCAGCCGGAGATGGGCCAGGGGATGGATGGCCTGTTGCGCCATTGCGGTGACCGGTTCAGCGGCATTCTGAACGGACTGGATATCGCCGCCTGGAATCCGGCAACGGACAAGGCACTACCGGAACCGTTCAGCATTACCCATCCGGAGAATAAAGCCCGATGCAAACGGACCCTGCAGGAACAGCTGGGGCTCCCGGTGAACCCGGATGTCCCTCTTATGGTCATGATTACCCGACTGGACCGCCAGAAAGGGATCGACCTGGTGCTGGAAGCTTGGCAGGAGCTGCAGGAGAAGGAGATGCAGTTTGTCGTTCTAGGCACCGGCAACCGCTACTATATGGACGCCCTGGAGCAACTGAAGTCCTCGGCCCCGAAGAGGATCTCCATCTTGCTTCGCTTCAGCGAGCAACTCTCCCGACAGCTCTACAGTGGTGCCGACCTGTTCCTGATGCCGAGCCTTTACGAGCCTTGCGGCCTGTCCCAGATGATTGCGCTGCGCTACGGTGTGCTGCCCATCGTACGCCGCACCGGTGGCCTGGCCGATACGGTGACCGATATCGACCGTTATCCGGAGGAAGGGACCGGTTTGGTGTTCGACGACTATTCGGCACCGGCCCTGCTGAAAACCATCGACCGCGCCCTGGAACTGTTCGAAGATCGCAAGGCCTGGCCTCAGCTGGTGGAACGGGCGATGGCCCAGGATTTCTCCTGGGACGCCTCGGCAGAGCAATATCTGGAGCTGTACCGGAACGCCCTGGCCTCTCCATTCACCGGATGATGATCGTTGCATGAACTCCCCCGTCCCGGGCTCGTTCATGCACGTTCCGCAAAAGTGCGATTTTGCTCCACTGACAAAGCCAGGGGATCTCCCCTGACTTTGGCTTCGCCCATCCCTGGGGACAGTTAGACGGCAACGCCCCTCACGGTGCTTATGCCATGAACGTTCCGCAAAAGTGTGATTTTGCTCCACTGACAAAGCCAGGGGATCTCCCCTGACTTTGGCTTCGCCCATCCCTGGGAACAGTTGGACGGCAACGCCCCTCACGGGCTTATGCCATGAACGTTCCGCAAAAGTGCGATTTTGCTCCACTGACAAAGCCAGGGGAACTCCCCTGGCTTTGACTTCGCCCATCCCTGGGCTCAGGACAATCCAACTTCTGAGTAGGTTGCCCCCTCCCCCTGCACCGGTGACTGGTGGTAGAATTTTAGAGAGTTCTAAGTTTAAACCTCCATCAAAGCCGGGAGGCCGCTATGTTACATGGACTGGACAGTCAGCAACTGGAACAGTTTAAAATCGACGCGCGTAAATCGGTAGAGGTCACCCACCTTCAGCGGAATAAAAAGCCTCAGGAAGCCCTCTCAGGAACGAAAGGAGATCGTCTCTCCTTGGGACAGACTCCGGACACCAGGGCAACCTACGCCCCTCAGGAAATGACCGATCTGATACAGGCCGCTTATCAGCAACTGCGACAACGCGTGGTCCAGACCCTGGAAGAACAAGGGGTCGCGGTGCGAATCAGTACCGATGCCGGCGATATCGATATCAGCAGCCTGACCCCGGAAGAAGCCCAGGCGTTGATCGCTGAAGATGGGTATTTCGGTGTCGAAGCAACTTCGGATCGGATCGTCGATTTTGCCACCGGACTGGCAGGAGGCGACCCGTCGCGCATCGATGCCATTCGCAAGGGGGTCGAAGACGGTTTCGCCGAAGCCGAACGGATCTGGGGCGGTGCCCTTCCTGAGATCTCCTACAAGACGCGGGATGTCATCTTTGCCAAGCTCGACGAATGGGAGAGCCGCTTTGGATGAATCAACCCATCCCGGGATTATTCATGCTCGTTTCGCAAAAAACGGTTTTGTTCCACTGACAACGCAAGGGCGGATGCCCTTGCGTTGTTTCGCCCATCCATAAACTCGTTGAGATCAGAAGACAGCTTTCGGATTCAGCCGGAGTCTTCACTATCCTGACCCAACCGCTTAAGATAAGCGTCCCACTCCAGAGGCAGCAGGTTCTTCTTGAGGTTGTTACATTCCTTACAAGCCGGAACACAGTTCCCGCGGGTCGATCTCCCTCCCCGGGAGACGGGCACCAGATGGTCCATGGTAAGTTCGGCGGTTTTGAACTGCCCACTGCAGTAATGGCAGCTGCCTTGCGCCAGTTTATTCTTCCACCAGTTACTCTTTCGCAATTCGCGGGCTTTGTCACGTTCCCGTCGAATCACCGATTCGTCGATTTCCAGAAAGGGCTCCACGTTCACCTCGTTGTTTCTGATAGCATCATTAGTGATGCCAGTGTACCCGGAAAGGTGACTGGCCGACAAGGACCAGGGCATCCCGGCAGTAACAAAAGTAATCCGGTCCCGTATCCAAGCGGGTTCCGGGGGCATCCCTGCGGGATCATCTTGCGTTTCCCCCCCATTTATGCCATCTTACCGCTGAATCGCACCCCGAAAGGGGTGACAACCGGCCGGACTAACAGGGGAATCCCCGTTACCGGCCGTATTGGATTAAGGACCCATGAAAATTCTTGTGATCGGAGCGGGGCAGGTCGGCCGCTTTCTGTGTGAACGCCTCTCGGCCGAAGGGCACGAGGTCACACTGGTCGACCGAAGTGAACAGGCGATCCAGTACGCCCAGGACCATATCAATGTCCTGGGAGTTGCCGGCAACGGTGCCAGTGCCGAAGTGTTGGAGCAGGCCGGAATCCTGACCGCCGACATGTTTATTGCGGTCACCGATTCGGACGAAGCCAACATTCTTTCCTGCCTGATGGCCCGCGAATACGACGTCCCCACCCGAATTTCCCGTACCAAAAGCATCGAATATTCCACCCAGAGTGCCGTCCTGTCCAAGGAGAAGCTGGGCATCGACCTGATGATCAACCCCAGGGACGCCGTTGCTGACGAGATCATTCGTATTGCCGGTCACAGCGGCACCTTTGATGTGGCGGAGTTTGTCGAGGGCAAGATTCAGTTTCTCGGCTACCGGATCACCGCCGACAGCCCTCTGTGCGATCTGACGCTGTCCGAACTTGGCGAACTCCGTGGGATGTATAAGTTTGTTGTCACCGCTATCAAGCGCGGTGAAACCACCATTGTTCCCCACGGTGACGACACCATTCAGAATGGCGACAGCATTTTTATCTTTGCACACAAGCAGGACATGCCGGCCATCAACTACCTGATCGAACCCGGCAAAGAGCAGGAGGAGGACTCCCACAAAGTCCGCACCAAACGGGTCTTCATCCTCGGTGGGGGCAACGTGGGTTTCTCGGTGGCCAAGGCTCTGGAGGAACGGCGGTTCGATGTACGCCTGCTGGAGCAGAACGCCGACCGTTGTCAGGAGCTGGCGGCCAAGCTCGGTCGTTCCATGGTGTTGAACGCCAAGGGTGACGATGTGGAGACACTTGTGGACGAAGGAATCTCCGGTGCAGAGATCTTTATCGCCAGCACCGAAGACGACCAGACCAATATCTTGACCGCCCTGCTGGCCCGTCAGCATGGCGTCCGTCGCACCATCGCCCTGGTCGGCCAACCCCATCTGATTACCCTGGCCACCAGCCTGGGCGTCGATGCCTGCGTCTCCCCCCGGCATGCCGCCGCCGGGGCGATTATCAAATACGTCCGTCGGGGGCAGATTATTTCGCTGGCTGCGGTGGAAGGCAGCAACGCCGAGGTTATGGAGATTGAAGTGACCGAGGACAGCAGTACTCTGGACACCCCACTACAGGATCTTCATTTCCCGCGGGGTGCGATTATCGGTGCCATTGTCCGGGGGGAAGGATATGAGATTCCCACCGGTCAAAGTCGTCTCCTGGCAGGTGACCGGGTCGTGGTCTTCACCCTGCCCGATGCCCTTCCCAAAGTGGAGCATTTCTTCGCCTAAGTCATGAACGGGACCCTGACCCTCAATATCCTCGGTGCCCTGCTGATCTTTTTGTCAGGCACCCTGCTGACGGCCCTGCCCTTTTCCTTCTGGTACGAAGATGGCGCGTCCCTGGCGTTCTTACTCTCTGCCCTGGTCTCAGCAGGTTGCGGGACCTTTATGGTCTGGAAGTTCAAGGCCAAAAAGGAACTCTCGGTCCGTGAAGGGTTTGCCGTTGTCACTTTCGGCTGGACCGTCTTCGCCCTTTTCGGAGCGTTGCCTTACTATATTCACGGCTATATCCCTTCGTATCTCGATGCGGTTTTCGAGACCATGTCCGGATTCACCACCACCGGCTCCACCATTCTGACCGAGATCGAAGCGATGCCCCAGAGCTTGTTGTTCTGGCGATCCATGACTCACTGGCTGGGAGGCATGGGAATTATCGTTCTGTCACTGGCTATCTTGCCGATGCTGGGCGTCGGCGGTATGCAGCTATTCAAGGCCGAGGTGCCCGGACCCACCGCAGACCGACTCAAGCCCCGGATTCAGGATACCGCCAAACTCCTCTGGGGAGTGTATGTCCTGCTGACTATTGCCGAGACAGTACTGTTGATGTTGGGTGGCATGTCGTTTTTTGACGCTCTCTGTCACGCCTTCGCCACCATGGCTACCGGTGGTTTCTCCACGAAAAACGCCTCGGTCGGCGGCTATAACAGTGCTTACATCGATTATGTGATTACCCTGTTTATGTTCCTGGCCGGGGTTAACTTCTCTCTGCATTACCTGGCTCTGCGCGGTCGGCTCCGAGACTACTGGCGCAACGAAGAGTTCCGGGTCTATCTGGGCATCACACTGGGAGCCACTCTGTTGCTGATCTTCCTCAATCAGGGGACCGTGTATCAGTCGTTGTGGGACAACCTGCGTTACAGCCTGTTCCAGGTGTCCGCCATCATCACCACTACCGGCTTCGGGACTGCCGATTTCGAGACCTGGCCGGTTCTGTCCCAATATATTCTGGTCAGCCTGATGTTCGTCGGCGGCTGTGCCGGGTCGACCGGCGGCGGGATGAAGGTCGCCCGGATTCTGCTGCTGTTCAAACACGCCATCGTCCAACTGTTCCGCCTGATCCACCCCAGAGCGGTCCGTCTGGTAAAACTGGGGAGCCAACCGGTCAACGATGAGGTCATGAATTCGATCCTCGGTTTCTTCGCCCTCTTTATCGGCTCCTTTGTGGTCTGCTCTATGATCATGGCCGGTCTGGGAATGGACCTGGTCTCGGCCGGGGCCTCAGTTATTGCCTGTCTGGGGAATATCGGCCCCGGTCTGGGTTCGGGCGGCCCG
>JANQIN010000259.1 GCA_028282145.1 Thermodesulfobacteriota bacterium
TGCCACAGCCATAGCCCCGGAAACGAAACTCGGCAGGAATATGCCGGATCAGGTCCTCCTCATAACAGATGGGATTCAGGATATCTTCTTTGGTATCGCCGACAGCCTCGGTGTAAAAATCACCGACCTTGCTCCGCGTATCCGAGTGGGCTACGGAAAGCAGGCAGTTGGAATGCGTCAAAGCAACGGCCCCTTGTGCACCGCAACTTTCCAGGAGATCGCCCATCTTGAGCCGAAGTTGTAACCGGTCCAGGTCAGGACTTTTTTTCGCCTCCTGCACGATCAGCCACAGAGCCATCTTTTGATACAGGGGCAGATACGGATCGGTGCCGACAAAAGACTCGTCGGCAATATAAGAATGGTCCAGGTCTCCCCCTCCGAGAAGGAAGCGAAAAGGGTCTTCAAGTACAGCCGCAGTCGCCCGCCGGATTTCCTTCAGGATGTCGCTATTTTCCCAAACCTCTTCAAGGCTGTCATTCAACGGTGTTGCCAGAGGCGCCAACCCAACAGTCGCGGCGGTCGGGTAGAGACAATCGTCAGGACCGATAGCGGCTGCGGTCCAACCGCCGCTTGATCCGTCATGAATCGTTCCTGCGGGCGCAAAAACCTGAGCCCGAAGGGTGTCGAGGTTATCGATCACAAGTCCTGTTCTTTCGGCAACATCCTGGGCCTTCCGGAGCTGTTCAAAGATTTCATCGGGCGGAGCAAATTCCTCCTCCACGCCCCGTCCACGGACGAAGTACCACATAAAGTGGACGTTCCCAGCACCCTGCTCTGCAGCAAACTCAACCACCGCAGGCATATCCGCCAGATTATCTTTTTCCACACACATGGAAAGGGTAAAGGGTATCTTCTGTTTTCGCAGCCAGCCCAATTCCTGGGTAAGGGCTTCAAAAGTCCCATAACCGCGAATCACGTCGTGATGTTTTTGAAGACCGTCCACACTGACTTGCAGGAAAAGGCGGGAGGCATCAAAATCGAGGGCAGCGAGTTTATTCCTCAGCAGCAATCCGTTGGTCAGAATCACCACCTGGGCCCCTTCAAGTGCCATCAACCCACGGAAAATCCGGTCGAACTCGCGATGATAGAGTGGCTCGCCGCCGGTCAGGGCAAAGACCCGGCAGCCCATCTCATACGCCTCCCCGGCACGTGCCAGAACCAATCCGGCCGACATCTCCTTCTCTTCCTTCGGGCTGGAAACAAACAGGCAATGGTTACAGGCCAGATTGCATCGGTTGGTCAGATGAAACCACAACTCCTGCAATTGGGCCTTTTCAAGAACCTGGCTTCTTCCCGGATAGATCGGTGCCTGGCTGTCCGGCAACCTTAAGGCAAACCGTTGTTCCGCAAGACCGTGGGGGTTTTTGCCCTGTTGCCATCGCTGCAACGCCTGATCGGCGGCATGCGTAGGGACAAACCAGGCCGGTCGGCCTGGATGCAGATAAATCGGGGTGGCGTCAAATTCAAAACGTTGCCACTGAGAGGGATCAAAGGCCATAAGTCGAATCTCCAGGGAAAAGTGGTCGATCCACATTATGCAAGAGTCGAAGAGGGTTGTACAACTCCAGGCACAAAAGGCCCCCTTTACGACCAAGGGGGCCTTTTGTGATCAAACAGATCTGTCCCAACACCGAAATAGGCGAACCGGAAGCAAAGGGAAGCAACCCCTTACGTCTGTGCGTGAGGCAAAACACGCAAGGGCGCAACGAGTATGCTCAAGACCCCAAACGGTCCCGGTCACCCAATCTTACCCGATGAGTTCCATCATTTTTCCACTGCGCTCCAGAAAAGCATCCATCCGCTCCGGTGTCAGGGATTGCTGAGCCAACATTGCCAGATCGTAGACCTGGTTAGCCACCATCCCTTGCTTTTCTTCGTCGACCAGTTGCAGCGCTTTCTTGACCACCGGATTGGCACTGTTAACCAGCAGGGTATGATCTTTAAACAGAGTGTCGGCACCCTGCCCCATCATACGGGTCATTTCCTGCATACGGCGTGTCTGTTCGGACAGCAGGATCATCCCGGGGACCGATTCGTCTTTCAGACTTTCCACCCGGATTTCCAGTCCTTCCACCGCAATAGCCCCTTTAAACAGTTCCTGTAACCGGTCTTCGGTGGTCTTCTGGTCTTCACCGGTGACGATCTTCTTGGTCTGATCGTCGCCGATCAGGTTCTCGGTCACATCCGCATCGACCCGCTCGAATTTCACGTCCTGGTTTTTGTGCTCCAGGAAAGAGATAAAGTGATTGTCGATCATGGCGTCCAACACCAGGACCTCGATCCCCTGCCCTTTGAACAGCTTCAGGTAAGTCGCTTGCGCCGCTTCATCGTTGGCATAGTAGACCTTGTTTTCGTGGTCCAATTTGCAGCGTACCAGGTAGTCGGGCAAGGTTGTGTATTCCTCCTCCCCGGTGGTCTTGTAGATCACCTGATCTTTCACTTTGTCGTAGAACCGATCGTCCTGCATCATGCCGAATTTGACAAAAGTATGGATATCGTCCCAGATCTTGCGGAACCCCTCCTTATCTTTTTTAGCCAGATCGTTCAGTTTCGACGCTACCCGACCTGTGATAACCTCGTTGATCTTTCTGACCTGGGGCTCGTTCTGCAAATAGGATCGACTCACGTTCAGCGGCAGATCGGGAGCGTCCAGACACCCCTGAAGAGGCCGGAGGAACTCGGGAATCAGTTCCGGCGTATTGTCGGACACAAACACCTGATTACAGAACAATTTGATGTGACTCTTTGCAACGTCAAACTCGCTTGTCAGGTGCGGAAAATACAGAATCCCCTTCAGGTTGAACGGAAAATCGATATTGAGGTGGATCCAGAAGAGCGGCTCCGGGGAGAACGGATGAAGCTTCTGGTAGAACTCTTTATACTCTTCGTCCGAAATCTCGCTGGCTGGCTTGGTCCATAAGGGGCTGGAGTCGTTAATCGTCTCCTCTCCCATCCGGATGGTTACCGGGAGGAAGTTGCAGTATTTTTTTAGGACGTCCTTAACCCGACTTTCCTCCAGAAACTCCTTCTCGTCCTCACTGAGGTGGACCAGAATCTCGGTACCCCGGTCTTTCTTATCGATCTCCCAAAGCTCATAGTCGGTGGTTCCGTCACATTTCCACTGAACTGCCTGAGCATCTTTCTGGTAACTGAGGCTGCGAATTTCGACCGTATCTGCCACCATATACGAAGAATAAAAACCCAACCCGAAGTGCCCGATAATCTCATTCTTGTTTTCCAGGTTTTTGAATTTTTCAACAAAATCCTCGGCGCTGGAAAAAGCCACCTGGGTGATATATTTTCGCACTTCATCGGCAGTCATACCGATCCCGTTATCCTTCACGGTCAGGATTCCGGCTTCTTTATCAAGGCTGAGCTCAACAACATAATCGTCTGCGAGCCCCAATCCTTCCATCAGATTGGCGTTCTGAAGTTTGTGAATGGCATCTACGGCATTAGATACCAGCTCACGAAGGAATATCTCTTTCTCGCTGTAAAGCCATTTTTTGATAATGGGAAATATGTTTTCGGTGTGGATAGAAATCTGACCGTGTTCGTGTTCGCTCATACTGGAAAAGCCTCCTGACAAGAATCATTTGGAGCGAAAAATAAAAAAATGCCTCAGACTTGTCAAGGCACATGAGTATAGAAAAACCGGCCGGGAATCCCCGACCGGTTCGTAAAACCAGATCCATCGGCTGACTCAGCCGTCTTGCGATCTTTTCATAAACACAAATGCGCAGACGATGACAAAAACCACCCCTTGAACAGCAAGAGTGGTGCCCATCGACTTGTAGAGGAGTTCACCATTAATAATTCCTTCAACGGCTATGGCAAACGCGCCACCTACAATGATCATTCCAATCAGTTCACCGACCAGTTTCATTATCCATCTCCTTACGCTGGGGTTAGAAAGACGAACACGAACAACAAGCACGGAACACGAACCATTGCAATTAAAACCTTGTTTTATTTTGGTGCACGATAATCAATTCCTCCAGGCAGGTCAACCTCGGAAGCTCTGGGCCACATTATTCTCCTATAATTTTCACCAGAACACGCTTTCGCCGGCGACCGTCAAACTCACCGTAGAAGATCCTTTCCCAGGGACCAAAATCAAGCTGCCCCTTGGTGATGGCAACCACCACTTCCCGTCCCATGAGGGTTCTTTTGAGATGGGCATCGCCATTGTCTTCACCGGTTCGATGGTGTTCATACCCGTGAGGATCGTAAGGGGCCAGTCGTTCGAGCCAATCATCAAAATCCCGATGGAGTCCCCCCTCGTTGTCATTGATAAACACCGAGGCGGTAATATGCATGGCATTCACCAGGCACAACCCTTCCTGCACCCCGCTTTCACGAAGACATGCCTCCACCTGAGGAGTGATGTGCAAAAACTGCCGTCGTTCCGGAATATCGAACCAGAGTTCCTTACGATAACTTTTCATAATCGGTCCCCATATTGACAAAAAATCGATTATCCTTATACTTAGCCACTCTAGACAACAGCTTAACGATTTTTAATTTTCAAGGATTACTCGAACACGACATGCGTAGAATCATCCTCTATTCTTTATGGCTTCCCCTGGTAACGGTTTTCGCCGGTTGCAACCAAAGTCCGGTGCAGAACGCGGAGGTCGTGACCCCAGTACCACCGACGCCGATCGTTCTGGAAAAGGTTTCCGTTCAACGCCATCAGGACTTGAGCAGCCTTTTTTCTCAACACCAATACGATCTGGCGACCCTGGACCAGGGAGCACCTCATCTGGCATTGGAGGCTTTTCCAACGGATCTGTCCAAAACCCGTTCCTCGGAGAAAAAGCGTCTCTTTTTCCTCTCTCTTCTTCCCATGGTTCTGAAAGCCAATCTAGAGGTGGAGGAGGATCGGACTTCCCTCGAAAAGTACAGCACCCGTCTCGATAAGGGTGACCCACTGCGGGAGGATGAACAGGAGTGGCTCCGCTCTCTGGCAAGGACCTACCGGATCAAAGAGGACCCGATTCAATCGCCTGCAGTACGCAACAACCTGCTGTCCCGGGTAGATACTCTTCCCCCTGAACTGGTGCTCGCTCAGGCTGCCAATGAATCGGCATGGGGAACGTCCCGCTTTGCCCTGCTGGCCAACAACATCTTCGGCGAATGGACTTTTACTCCAGGCACAGGTCTTGTTCCGACCAATCGTCCTGAGGGTGCAACCTACGAGGTACGCAAGTTTAACAACCTCTACGCGTCCCTCCAATCCTACATGCGGAATCTCAATCCTCACAGGGCCTATAAACCCCTGCGGGATCTGCGTGCCCGGATGCGCCACCGCGGTCACCGTATTGACGGGATGACACTGGCGGCCGGCCTCACGCGATATTCTTCACGCGGTCAGGCTTACGTCGAGGATTTGCGGCGCCTGATGCGGCAGAACAAGTTGACCCGTTTCTCGGATGTCGAACTACGCCCATCCTGATTACTCAGGAATGTGGGGCTGAATCCACTGATAGCTGAACCAATACCAGCGTTTATCCTTACCCCTGGCGGTAATGGTGTACTTGTTGCGCCGACCCGCCAGGGGGTTTTCCGCAACAACCCGATAAACTCCCGCTTCTCCCTTTACCTTCAATATCCGACACGTATTTCCTCCCTGGACAAAACAATTGAAAGCGCCAGCGAGTTTGGAGCGATCAATTTTCAGTTTGAGCTCCGGGGCAGGTCCCGCCTCAATCACCGGATTTAAAGGTCCGACGACCTCGACCGACATCGGCGCCATCCCCAATTTGCTTTGGAACGATTGAAGGGTCGTGTATGGCCCCCCCATGGGGAATCGTGGGAGATAGAAAATATTGGACTCGCCGCTGATGACCCCGGATTGTTGCCCGGCGGCACCGATAAACCCCAGCCCCTGTGCAATCGCCTGAACTTCGGGGGTTTGTTCGCCATAGGGGTACGCCAGAAGTTCGGGTTCGATCCCAAGGTGCTTCTTAAACAGCGACTGGGAACGTTTGAGATCCTGTCGGATGCGTGCCAGCCAGGCCTCTCTCTCTTCGGTTCCGTCTTTCGGCACCAGGTGGTTGTGCGTATGGGAATGATTTCCGATTTCGACCCCTGCCTGTTGAATGCGTCTTAACTCGTCCCAGGTCAGATAGTTTCTTCCCCCCCCGACAAAAGCCGTACTGACGAAGAGCGTTGCCGGATAGCCGTATTCCTCCAGCAAAGGCATGGCTCCCGTCAGAAAACTCTTATAGCCGTCATCCACGGTGATCACCGCAGTACGATCAGGCAATGCCTCACCGTTCTTCAGACGTGCGACAACATCGCCAAGAGTGAGAACCGTATATTCGTCCTGTCGAAACACATCGAGGTGGGCCCGGAAATCCGCCAACGAAATGTTGGTTGAGGGAGCCCGTTTTTCACCGAACCGATGATAAACAAAGACATTGGCCTGGCTGGCAAAAGCAACGTCGGCCAAAACAAAAAACAGCAGCCCCATCCAAAGACAAGCTGCTGTATTCTTACGAAGATATTTCTTCAATGCTTCCTCCAGGAGACTGTATTTACGCCGACTTCTCCGACGCAATCCGGTTTCGAAGAAACCGACGGATGGCGTTTCTTGCACGCGGTGTCACGGCCCAGTCAAGCCACTTGGGAAGGACCTGAGGGAACGATTCCCGTT
>JANQIN010000228.1 GCA_028282145.1 Thermodesulfobacteriota bacterium
GGGTTTCTCGTCTTCGTGATGTGCACCGATGGCATGGACAATTTTGGGAGTCTCGCCGTACTTGCGGGCCAGATCGGCACCGATGACCGCATGAGGGCCTTCCACCTCATGGTCGACCGCCTTACCGATATCGTGCAGCAGACCGGCCCGCTTGGCCTGCTTGACGTTGATCCCCAGCTGGGAGGCCATGAGACCACAAAGGAAGGCCACTTCCAGGGAATGCTGCAGGATATTCTGTCCATAGGAGGTCCGATATTTCAGGCGGCCCACCAACTTGACCAGTTCCGGATGCAGACCATGCGTCCCGACATCAAAGGTCGCCTGCTCACCGGCTTCCTGAATGGTCTGATTGACATCTTCTTCGGCTTTGTTGACGACTTCTTCAATTCGGGCCGGATGAATGCGGCCGTCGGCGATCAATCGCTCCAGACCCAGCCGGGCCACCTCGCGACGAACGGGATCAAACCCGGAGATCACAACGGCCTCGGGCGTATCGTCGATAATCAGGTCGATGCCGGTGGCGGCTTCAATCGCCCGAATGTTCCGACCCTCACGACCGATAATCCGTCCTTTCATCTCATCCGATGGCAGCGGCACGGTACTTACCGTTTTCTCGGCCACGAAGTCCCCAGCGTAACGCTGAACGGCCATCGCCAGAATCTTCTTCGCTTCTTTATCGGCCTTCTCCCGGGCCTCATCCTCGATCTGCTTGATCATCTTGGCGGCATCGTGGCGGGCCTCGCTGAGCATCGACTCCATCAACTGCTCTTTGGCCTGCTCACGAGACAACTCGGCCAAACTTTCCAACTTGGCCTGCTGCTGTTGAACCAGCTGATCGGCTTCTGCCTCACGCGACTTGATCTGAGCCACCTGCTGCTGCATCTGACGTTCCCGCTTGCCCAGTTCCTCATCCCGTTGCTCCAGCTGACCGACCTTCCGGTCGATATTCTCTTCCTTCTGCTGCAGACGACGGTCCTTCTCCTGCATCTCTTTGCGGAGTTCTCGGGCCTCTTTTTCCCATTCGGACTTGGCTTCAAGCTTCAGGTCTTTGGCCTGGACCTGAGCCTCCTTGCGAACGGTTGCGGCCTCTTTCTTTGCGGTTTCAACGATCTGGTCGGCTGTCTTTTCGGCCGAGTCCAACCGCGACTGAGCCCATTTTTTCTGCAGAGTCTGCCCCAGCAGAACACCGACGCCCAATAAAGCCAGGGCGCCCGCCAACAGTATCAACATTTCTATCTGCAAGGTCGAAACCTCCTCATTCAAACGCGGTAGACCCGCGGTAACGGTTTAAAGGCGGCCTCGTGGGCCCGCCACCCCCTTGAGGAACAACAGACATTGTTCCCACCATAGTGCGGAGAAATCTCCCCACAGCATTGACTGGAGAAACGCCTAAAGCCCTGCCGTAAGCTTTCCCCCGGCGACATCCCGCGCAGCAATCAGCTCCCGCTCGGTCACCACATAATGCATCGGCTGGTCATGATCCAACGTCGGTAGATCGTCACAACACTGAAAGCCGTAACAGAGTCCTACCAGCAGCCCGGGATAGGGTGTCGACGCCAACAGTCGATCATAGAAGCCCTTACCGAACCCAAGACGCCCTCCGTTGCGGTCAAATCCAACACCCGGAATCACCATCAGTTCGATCGTCTCGAGCCCGACAGATTCGTTTCCGTGCGGCTCCATTATTCCGTAAGCGCCCGGCTTCAGATCAGCAGCCGAAGCCACCCGGAACATGGCCATCGTCTCACCATCCACCCTGGGATAAAGGACGGTTTTTCCGCGACGCAAGGCCGATTGCAGCAGCAGATCGGTACCGACTTCGTTCTGTATCGGATGATAAAGCGCGACAACACCGGCCTTAAGAAATAACGGAGATTGCAACAACCGTTGCTGAATACGCCGGCCCAGCGACTGCACTGCCGCAACCGGCATTTCGCGCCTCTGATGCAACAAACGTTTTCGCAGTGCGGCTTTGGGCATGACAGAGGTCTCCGGGGTTGCCGTCAACCTCTCCAGGGGAAGGATATAAATAGACTATGGCTCGAAGGGCCATCAGACCCGGGTCCGTTACGCGGGTAGCACCATGGGACCCGCTCCGAAGTTTCGGAGTGTTGTATATCGCCGTCAGATGTCCGGGGAACCCTTCTCGCGCAGTAGCACGATCGATCTGACAGAGTCTGTAACGTACTCCGTAAAGTGGAGCACGGTAGCCGATTCACTCTTGCTATTTATGATCTAATCCCTGAAGAGGGTTGCTTCTTTGGCCAGGCTGTTAAAAGCTATCTGCGTTGCAATTGCGGTGTGTGAATTGCCTCAGAATGCTCATTTACCGGATGTAAACGGCGCTTCTTCGACAATTTCCGCCTTGCACTTGCTGCTTCGATAACATTTTTAACCAACCTGCTTCTTCTTACGACTATGCAGCGTCAATCCGGTCCAGACAACGCTGCAGCCCTTCTTCCACCTGACGGCCCTCCTCGGCTACCTCGTTCTGCAACCGCAGATAGGCGCCGGAAACATTCATCAGAGCCATGATCGCCAGATTTATGGTATCGACAGTCCGGTCCCGTCCAAGATCATCAATAGTTTTCTTGACGAACTCGGCCACCTGCAGGGTTTCCGCTGTAGAGGTGTCCGAACGAAGCTGGATCGTCTGACCCAGGATATTTATCGATACCGTCTCTTTCACGATCCGACTATTCCACCTGATCCAGTGCGGCGAGGATTCGGTCCAGCTCGGAACCGACCCTTTGCCGCTCGGTCTCCAGAGTCGCTTTTTCCTGACTCAATTCCTCGACCTGAGCCGAAAGGTCCCTATTTTTACTGATCAACGCCTCGATCCGATGTTCCAGGCGCCGCAACAAATCAAAGTTCACCTAATCCCCCTCTAATATGCGGATTCTAGGCGGATGAACAGACACAAGTCAAGCACAGTTTGATGTCGTTGTCCATCCATCGTGGGTGACATGGCGGTTTTGAAAAAAACTCGATTTTGCTTCACTTACCAAAAAACAGTTCGATTTTTTCTATTTTTTACGGTTTGTCCATCTTTGGTCTCGGTAGCTCCGAGGTTCAATCATCTCCAAAAAGGGCGTCGACAAATATTTCGGGTTCGAAGGACCGTAGGTCTTCAATGCCTTCACCAATCCCGACATGATAGACTGGCAGCCCCAACTCTGCCGCAATGGCGATCACCACCCCGCCCTTGGCAGTTCCGTCCAACTTGGTCAGGACAATCCCGTCCACCTGAACCGCCTCACCAAAGAGTTTGGCCTGATTGAGGGCATTCTGGCCGGTGGTCGCATCCAGCACCAGCAGGGTCAGATGGGGCGCACCCGGAAGCTCACGGTCGACCACACGGCGGACCTTTTTCAACTCCTCCATCAGATGGGCCTTGTTGTGCAGTCGGCCGGCGGTATCCAAAAGGAGGGTGTCGGCCTTACGGGCCACGGCCGCTTTCACCGCATCGAAGACCACCGCCCCGGGATCGGCCCCTTCATCATGGCGGATCAGGTCGCAGCCGGCTCGATCCGCCCAGATCCCCAGTTGCTCGGCTGCAGCCGCACGAAAGGTATCGCCGGCCCCGAGCACCACCTTCTGCCCCTCTTTGGAAAATTTGCAGGCAAGTTTGCCGATCGTTGTGGTTTTGCCAACACCGTTAACCCCGGTCATCAGAATCACCTTAGGTTGTCCCTCCGGCACTGTTACCTCGGGCAGGTCCAGGGTCAGACAATCGAGAATCTCCGATTTTAATGCCTGACGGAGTTGGGCACCGTCCGCCAGACTTCCGCGATCCAACTGTTCCTCCAGAGCCGATACCAGCCGTTGCGTGGTGGACACCCCGAGATCGGCGGTCACCAGAATCTCTTCCAGATCCTCCAGCAGATCGGCATCGATCTCTTTTCTGCCTCGGATCAGGCTGTCGATCCGCCCCACCATCGATTGATGGGTCTTGGACAGGCCGGATTTCATCCGATCCATCAGGCTCACCGGCTCGCCGGACTCTTCCTCCGCAGGTGTGGGGACGACAGGCTGAGCTTTCTCAGGCTCTGGAGCGGCTGGCGCCTCTTCAACCACTTTTACCGGCTCGGCAACCTCGTCCGTTTCAGACGCTTCCTCCTGAGCCAGTGAGGGTGCCTCTTCCACATGGGCAGCTTCTTCAGGCGGGACCACGCTGTCAGCGGCAGGCTCAGCCGAACGGCTGGAGCGCGCCAGCCGCATCAGGCCAATAATCAGAAAAGAAAATAACAAGCCGCCGACCCCGATCAGGGACCATTCGGCGGCAAATTCGCGATAAAACTCCGGCACACCCAGCTGCCCCATATGGGGGGCCAGCCACTGCACCACCTGCTTCCAAACTTCCATTCAATCGATCCTATTGAGTTTTCGCCCGGGAACGTCCCTTTTTCGTTCCCGAACTGAAAACGTGCTTACTGCCATCCATAGTTCTCGGATGACCGCTATTTATCTGGTCAAAAAACCTATCCTTGAAAGTACCTACAGAATTTCCTTCTTCAACCGGTCGACGCAACGACGGCTCTCGAACAGCGCCCGCCCCAGAAGGCCTTCCCGGGTGAGGGTCAGGACCACAAAATAGTCCTCCGAAACCGGAGTGACCACGTTGTACCCGTTTTCGGTGGTAATCACCAGCTCCTTCAATCCACCTTCGTCGGTCAGTCGGCTGACCGTCTGACGCAGACGGGTCAGGATAATTCCGATATGGGCACCGAGAACCTTCAGGTCGTACTCGTCCATCCGGGCCGCATGATCGACGGCCTCTCCTTCCCAGTCGGTCAGAATGGCCCCACGCGAGCCGGGCACACGGTCAACCAGAGAATCCAATTGAGCTCGTAATGGCATAATCACCTCTATCTGTTTGCAGCACGTTAAGAACGGTTAGGCGGCGTTCATCCTTACCGAAACGATCTTGGAGACACCCGGCTCCTCCATGGTGACTCCGTACATCACATCGGCCCCCTCCATTGTCTGCTTGTTATGAGTAATGACAATAAACTGTGTTCCCTTGGCCATTTCCCGAATCATTTCGGCAAATCGCCCGATATTGGCATCGTCCAACGGTGCATCCACCTCATCCAATAAACAGTAAGGGGATGGTTTGATCATAAAGAGACTGAAGATCAACGCAACCGCCGTCAGCGCTTTTTCTCCGCCTGACAACAGATTGACGTTCTGCAACCGTTTCCCGGGAGGTTGGGCATGGATATCGACCCCGGTTTCAAGCAGATCCGACTCGTCCGTCAGCATCAGCTGGGCCCGACCGCCACGGAAGAGCCGTGGGAAGACCTGCTTGAAGGTCTCATTGACCTTATCAAAGGTCTCCTTGAACCGTTGCCGCGTCGTGCGATTGATTCGAGCGATCGCCTGTTGCAGTTCATCCAGCGATTGCTGCAGGTCATCCTGTTGCGCCGTCAGAAAGGTGAAGCGTTCCTCCAGTTCACGGAACTCATCGATCGCAGTCAGGTTCACCTCACCCAGACGATCGATCCGCGCCTGGAGATCATGCAGCTTTCTACGGGCGACCTCTTCATCCCAATCGTCCGGAAGGGTCACCGGTTCCTGAGTCAGATCAAGGCGATACCGCTCCTCCACCGACTGCCGGAGATGGTCCTGCTCCAGAGACAACTCTCTCTCCCTGAGTTGCAGATTACTCAGTGTTTCCCTGAGCCCGTCAACCTGGCCTCGCAAAGCCCGATAAGCTTCCTGTTGCTGCTCCACTTGCTGCTGATGCTCTTCAAACTGGTCCCGCAGGGCTTCCACAGCTTTCTGTTCTTCGGCCCGTTTCTCCAACAGGACGTCCAGCTCTGTCCGGTATTTTTCTTTACGGGCATCGATTGCCACGACCTCGGACGCTCCCTGCTCTAACTGTGTTGCCAGGAGTCCCTGGCGTCCTGTGAGATCCGAACGCTGCTGCTTCAACTGTTCCAGGTCACGCCGGCTGCTCTGACTCCGCTCCCGAAGACCGGCCACGGTGACCCGCCGGGAGGTGACCTGTTCACGGAGCTGTTCCAATTCACGGCGTTGCACCTGCAACTCTTCCTGTAGCCGTTCGACCTCTTCCTGACGCACCTGCTGCAGCCGTTCATCCTCCTGTCGCTCTGCCTCAACCCGTGCCTTTTCGTCAATCAGGCCCTGCTGCTCTTCATGAAGCTGCTCGCCTTCAAAAGTCAACAGATCGACCCGTTCGTTGAGCTGGCTTTCTTCCTGGTGCAAGCGAGCCTGTTCCTTCTCGGCGTCCACCAGGTCTTTGTCCAGCTCCCGAGCCTGAAGCTGCAGCTCCTCCGTTTCCTCTTCCGCCTCAACCTGAGCGTCTTTGATTCGCTGTAACCAGGACTCCCGACCGGAGACATTGTCCTGCAGCTCAACCAATCGGGTCTGAAGGTCCTTCAATTCCCGCTTTCGCTGCAGCAGCCCGGACCCGACTCCGTCCGACTGACCGCCCCGAACCTCTCCACGCCCCGTCAGGACCATCCCCTGCGGGGTAACCAAAACGGTTCCGGCGGCCAACGTCTTGCCGACAAACGGCTGCAGGGAATCGACCAGAGCCATACCGTTCAACAGGGTCGCAACCCGTTCTTCCTGCCCCGGGCGTGCCCGGACAAGTTCCGCCAGAGGTCTCGCTCCTTCGAGCCCAGAGGTCGGCAAAGGCTTGACGCCCCCTACGTGAAAACAGCCAAAGCCGCCTTCTTTAAGGAGGACATCGACAGCGTCACAGGCATCCTGGAAACTGACGCTGGTCAGAGCAGCAAGGCGATCTCCCAAAGCCGCCTCCAGAGCCGTCTCCAGCTCGGCGGGCACATCCAGAATCTGGGCGACCGGGGCCCCCAGAGCTTCGGCAAACCGCGGCTGCTCCCTTAAACGGACCAGTCCTTCGTCGAGCCCTTCGCCCTGCCTGTCCAGCTCTTCCAGAGACTCCAGACGGCTGGCAGTACGGCTTAAATCATCGCGCAGCTGCTGCAAATCCAGACCGACCTGCTCTCGTTCATCTTTGTGCCGCGCAAGAATCGATGCCAGTTCCTGCTGCCGATCCCCAACCCCCTGGCGTTTCAGACGCAGGTCATGGAGCCGATTGTCGGAAGCGGAACGTCGCTGCGTCACTTCTTCCTGCCGCTCCATGAGCCCGGCAGACTCGGAGCGAAGCCGCGCCTGTCGCTCTTCCAGAGCTGTCAGCCGATGATTGACTTCCTGCACCCGCCCAACCAGACGATTCTGCTCTTTAATAAAGTTCAGCATCGCATTCCGAGCCAGGTCCAGATCGGCAACTTTCTTCTGCTCTTCATCCGCCAGTTCGTTCAAATCGGCCGACTGCCGATTCAGGAGTTCCTCCTCGGCCGCAAGTTCGGTGCCGATACTCTCCGCCAGCTGAGCCAGCGAGACCTCTTCGGCGGCCATCTGCTCCAGGCGGAGAACCGCTTCTCCCTGTTCCGCCTGCAGGCGTTCTTTCTGCCGCTGCAGACTTTCCTTTTCTTTCTCGCCGAGGGTCAATTCCCCTTCCAGTCTCTGCATCTCTGCCGAGAGATGGAGAACCTTCTGCTGGCCCTCGTTGTACTCCTTTTCGCGCGATACCTGTACCAGACGTGCCTCTTCAAGCTGAAGATCCTGCTGCTCCAGGCGCGTCGCGGCCTCGGTCAGACGATCGGCCTGTTCCCGGCCCTCCCCTCGTACCGTCGCCAGTTTTTCCTCCAGTACCAGGTACTCTTGGCTGGCCAGGCCAACCTCCAGCTCTCGGGCCTGTTCCCGCAGACCCCGAAACTGCTCGGCCTTTTGGGCCTGCCTTTTGAGGCTGTTCATCTGGCGACGCACCTCGGAGATGATATCGCTGATCCGCAGCAGGTTCTGCCGGGTTGCTTCCATCTTTCGCTGAGCGGTCTTTTTGCGGGCTTTATATTTGGTCACGCCAGCCGCTTCCTCGATCAGAGTGCGGCGTTCTTCCGGTTTGGCGCTGAGGATCTGACCGATCTTACCCTGCTCCACCATCGAGTACGCACGGGCCCCCGCCCCCGTATCCATAAAGAGTTCGGTAATATCCAGCAGACGGCAGGGGGTTTTGTTGATCAGGTATTCACTCTCACCGGTCCGGTACAGCCGGCGGGTAATCATGATTTCGGGATAATCGCGGTAAGCCGCAGGGACCCCGCCACCCTCGGTGGAGAAGGTCAGGGACACTTCCGCCCGGCTCGTCGGCTTACGGCTTTCGCTGCCGCCGAAGATGATATCTTCCATCGCCTTGCCACGCAGGTTTTTGGCGGACTGCTCCCCCATGGCCCAACGGATCGCGTCGACGATATTACTTTTCCCACAACCGTTGGGACCCACGACCCCGGTTACCCCATCTTGGAAATCGAGAGTGACCCGATCTACAAAGGATTTGAAGCCAAGGATTTCAAGACGTTTTATTTTCATAACAATGGCATATCCGGTCGATCAGTGGAGACTCCAGCCAGTTCGCATAGCAGCACATGGTATCAGGGGCAGGGTGGCCTGTAAAGCGCTCAAAACGTGGGTTTCTTGCCAACTGCGAAGAGTCTGATTATCCTCAGAGGATGATAATCACTGTCTCCTCTACAGATACAGGCCTGGAAATTCTTCTCTGGCTGCAGGCACGCCTTCCTGATGCCCCGCGCAGCTACCTGAATCAGTTGTTGCGATCCGGGAAAGTCCAATTGAACGGTCGAAAAATCGGAAATCAGTATCAACTGGCCGCCGGGGACCAAGTTTCACTCCCCCAGAGCGAGCGCATGGAGCGGCTCCTTCAACAAAGTCAGGTGCAGATCCTCCTGGAAACGCCGCATTGCCTGGTCGCCTGTAAGCCGAGCGGCATGCCGGTTCATACCGGGGAGGCTGGAGAAACGAATCTGCAGGAAACAGTGCAGGCACGACTTCGGCAGAAAGGAGCCAGATTTCGAGTTGCTCCGGTACACCGTCTGGATCGAGGTACCTCCGGGCCCGTCCTCCTGGGCAAAGGCAAGAAAGCTCTCGGACTTCTCGGCAAAGAGTTTATGAGCCGCCGGGTTCGAAAACTCTATCTCGCTCTTGTAGAAAATCGGACACCAACCGAGGGACGTCTGGAAACGCCTGTCCTTTCCAAAGGGAAAGAGCGCACCGCAAGCGCACGGTACAGAACTCTCGACCAGACAGAAAACTCCAGCCTGCTCCTCGTCCAGCTGGAAACGGGCCGCACCCATCAGATCCGGCGCCAGCTGGCCGATTTGGGTATGCCTCTGGTCGGCGATAAACGATATAACCCGCATGCAAAGAAGCGTCTTCGCCTTGGGCTCCATGCCTGGGTGCTCGAATGGCAGGACCCGTTTGACGGCACAAAGCACCAAATCTGCTGTCCGTTAGACGAGAGCTTCCAGCAACTTCTCCGCCAGGAGAGCTACCCTTCGGATCTGTTCGACCTTCTGAGGTCAAACAAAGTCACGGAAATTGCTCAACAAATCGGCGGACTATGCGTATAATGACAGCCTGACACCTTGCGGCAACACGTGGGAGTTTTTCCATGCACCACCCCCCGAATCAACCGGCGATCCAGCCCCTTCGAGTCAGCCTGACCTACGCTCTGGCCGCCATTCTGTGGCTTTTTCTGTCGGGCGCTTTGTTGTCGTCGCTGATTCACGACCCCGGTGCCCTCTATTTTGCCCAGACCCTGAATATCATTGTCTTCATCCTTCTCACCGCCCGGGCTCTTTTCCTGCTGCTGCGGACACGACGTCAGAACCTGCTTCTGCTGCAGACCGCCTTTGAAGAACTGGTCGAGAGCGCTTCTTTCTCCCATGAGAAGGACTTCTTTCGGGAGCTGGCCGAACACCTTGTGAAGGTGACAGGTCAGGACTACGTTCTGATTGCCGAGTACCAGCAGGATGTAGATCAAATGGCCATCCTTATCGCGCACGGCGATGGAAGCCACATGGAAGATGGCCTCTACCCTATCGAAGGGACCCCCTGCGAACGGACCTTGACCCAGGGGATCTACTGCTGCAAGAAAGATGCGCAAGGAGAGTTTCCTTCCGTCCCCCTGCTGGAGAAATTGTCTGTCCAGAGCTATATCGGGCATGCCCTGTATACCGGCGAGGGGAAACCGCTGGGACTGATCGCCTTGATGGATCGCGCCCCATTGAAAGCAACAAGCCCCACCGACGGTCTGTTGCGCATTCTCACAACCCGGGCGGCCCTGGAAATGGAACGTCGAAGTTTCTTTCAACGGATCCAACGAAGTGATCAGCAACTGCAAGCCGTCCTGGACAGCTTTCCCAACCCCCTTATCGGCCTGAACGACCAACTGAGCGTGATTCGGATGAATCCGGCGGCCGAGAGGCTGCTGGGCCGCTCCCAGGCTGAGAGCGTTGACACCCCTCTGTCCCACCTCCTTTCCGCAAAAGGGCAGGAGGAGACTCTGGAGCCTCTTCAGAAGCTTGCCCGGCAAAACGCCGGTGCGAACCTACGCATCCCGTTCGTCGGTCTGCGCCCTGACGGAAGCACTGTCTCCTGTGTCGCCGACACTCATGCACTGGTTCGAGGCGATGGGATGCGGCTCCTGCTCGGCCTGAACCAGGACGCGCCTTCCGAAGCCGGGGGCGGAGAAGTGTCTATCCATTGGTCCCAAATCGTGAATCGACTGGATGTCGCCGTTGCCCTGCTGGGCCCCGAAGGGGAGGTACGCTACCAGAATTCCCGGGCAGAACAATGGTTCGGGAGTGGAGGCCCGGGGTTATCCCCCAACGATTTGGCATCTTTGTCCGCAGAAAAGGAGATTCCCCTTCCCGACGGGACCGGATTTTATCAGCGAAACGATGCGGTGCTGCAAAACTCTGACGGAACCCCAATGACCCTGGCGGTCATGAAGGATATCTCTCACATCAAAGCGGACGAACAACTTCGGTCGCACGTGATCGGTGCCCTGGGGCATGAGATTCGTACGCCTCTGACAGCGGTCCTTGGCTATACGGAGCTGATGCTTTCCAGGGAGATCCCCGAAGAATCAAAAAACAAGTACCTGAACCTTCTGAGGTCCGAAGGGGAGAGGATCGAAACCCTGATCAACCGAGCCCTCCACCTGCAACGCCTCCCCTTGTGCCCCTCACCGAACGCATTTGAAGAAGTACGTCCGGATCACCTTCTTGCCAATTTGAAAGAACACCTGAGACCTCTCCGGGAAAAGATTGAACTTGATTTCAACGATGCGACACAGCTTCCTCCCGTTCAGGTGCATAAAGAACATCTGTCCGAGATCCTGCTGCAACTCCTCACCGTTACTGTACGCTTTGTCCCCGACGGCGCTATTATTAAGTTGGAAGCTCAGGAATCGGAACAAAGGATACAACTCCGTTTTCGTGACGGGACGGCGGCCCTCGGCCACGAGGAATGGCAGGGGTTCACTGAACAGTTCGACATGCCCCGGACAACCGGACAGAGCCCCAAGGTCCCCGGGGTCCACCTGGCACAACGATTGGCCGCCAACTACGGCTGGGGCCTCCTTACAGGAGAGGCCCGACCGGAAGGTTGTTTTTTCCAGCTAAGCATCCCAGTGGTTTCAACGTGAGGATTACCCGATTTTCAAAAATAATACGACGAACCGCTATCTTCCTGGTGACCCTGGCCGTCCTACTGACGATCGGTGTCACGCTGCTGGCCCAGTTCGACCTGAACCGGTGGCGGCCGGAGCTGGAAGCGGAACTCGGCGAACTTCTGGGTCAGCCTGTTTCCATCGGCAAAATTCACCTGGCGTTTCACGAAGGTCTCTCGATCGACCTGGATCGACTGGACATCGGCACACCGGAAGGGAATCTGCATTTCAGAATCCCGCGTCTTTTCGTCCAACTCGAAATACGCCCCCTCCTTCTGGGTGACCTCCAATTCTCACAAATTCATGCGAAATCCCCCTCGCTAACACTATCGTCACCACCTTCCGGCCACCAAGATGGTGGGAAGTCGGCCTCGGCTGACGGCCCCTTCGCCCTTTCGTCCCTGGAAGAGATCGAGAAGGCTCTCGAAGGGCTGCACGCCGAGCAGATGGGTGTCTCCAATGCCACCATTCTGTGGAAACGCCCCCAAGGGGACCTGCGTCTCGAACGACTCAACCTGAATCTGGCCCACTGGACCGCCGATCAGGCAGGTTATCTTTCCGCCTACGCCTTTGTGCCCCAAAAAGATGCGAGAGCCCGAATTCAGCTCAAAGGGGAAATCCCCAGCCTTCGCGATCTCAGTGACTGGCGTGAAGCAAACTTCCTGTTAAACGGGCAGATTACGGATCTTCAGCTAGGGAATCAAAAGGGACAACTCCCCTGCGACACCCCCTGCACGTTGGACAGGGTCAGCCTGAACATCAACGGAAAGCCCGAAGAGGGACTAAGGCTTGTGGTTGAAGCCCAGATTGATCAGAACGGAAAAGATGCGCCAACCGTACCGGCCCGCCTTAAAGGGCGTTGGCGCAGCAGCGAGGACCTTGAGATCTTCGATCAACTGGCCTTCACAATTGCCGACTCGGAAATCGCAGGTGAGGCTCACCTCGAACACGAAGACGGTTATCGGGTGAAATTGAAGCTGACCAGCGATTTTTTCAATCTGACCTGGCTGCAAACCGTTCTGCCTGCCGACCTGCTTTCCCGTCTGGAAGGTGGCAGTGTGCAACAGTTCCGGCTGGAAGCGGACACTCCATGGCCGCCGGTCCAAGAAAAGGGCCTTGCTGTGGTACAAGCCCTCCAGGGTCAGTTCCGCTTTCCTCGCATTCATCTGAGAGATAAGTTGTACCTGGAAAAGGTGGAGGGCCGTTTTTCCACCCGGGAAAACAGAATCTCTCTCACCCGGGGAAAAGCCAGTCTTCTCAACGCCCCCTTGTTGTTCACCGCAGAGATCCAGAACCCGGAGAGCGCCTCACCCGGCTTCCGTGCCGAAGTATCCGGCCCTCTCGACCTCAAAGATCTTCCCACGAAGATCTCGGAGCTCCCCAAGGAGCTGCGACTCAGCGGCACCCTTCCCGTCAAGCTGACCTTTGAGGGGAAGGCAGATCGCTGGGACAGCCAACTTGAATCCACCTTGGAACCGCTGGGGATCAACTGGCCGTCACTGCTCGAAAAAAAACCGGGACAACCCGGCGACCTGAAGCTGAAGCTGTCAAGCGATCGCAGGTTCTCCGCTTCTTTGAACCTCCAGCCGCTCACCTGGAACCTGGAAGGACAATACAAACGAGAGAAAGACCGCGATAGGATCAGCCTTCGCAGCTCCCCCATCGACCTGGCAACGCTGCAACCCCTGTCGCCGCTTTTGCAGGAGATGCGGACCACGGGTCGGGTTGGGACCAATCTGGACCTGTTGGAGAAAGACGGCACCTGGACTGTTGTCCAAGGGACTATTGAACTGCAGGAAGTGGGGCTGCATGCGCAAGATATTGTCGGTGATTTCAGTGAGATTACGGCCACAGCCTCCCTCAAAAACAACCGTCTTGATATCCCCTGGTTCAAACCCCGCTGGGGCACAGATCAGGTCCAGCTGAAGGTTCAGATTCCCGACCTGAACGATCCCAAAGCCAATCTGCACCTGAAAACAAAACGGCTGAAAGCCGACAGCCTCATCTTTCGCTCACCCAAAGCGATTCTTTACGACCTGGAAGGTCAGGTCGTTGCCTCGAATGAAGGGCTTGAGTTTTCGCCGGTCAAGGTCCGTCTTAAAGGGGGCACCCGGGCAACCGTGACCGGCACTGTGAAAGATTTCGGTTTTCCGACAACGGAACTTCACGTTGATGCCTCTTATGGAGATATCGAAGAGGTGATCGATCTGTTTGTCGGGCCGGACAACAAACCGGACACAACCGTTTCTGAGCAATCGATCGGCCCAGTGGTTGTGACCGTCAATGCCCGTAAGGGCCGCCTGGGGGACCTGCGTTTCTCCAACGCCAAAGGGACCGTCACCAACATCAAAGACAAGGTGATCGTTGAGCCCCTGACCTTTACCACCGGTAAGGGGGAAGTTCGGGGTCGTGTCTTATATGATTATCGCGGGAAGGGACACCCTCTGCTTCAGGTAAGCGGACATGCTGAAAGGGTCGACGTCGACCGGTTTTATCAGAAGTTTTTTAAAACCAAAGGGCTGGCTACCGGCAAACTGACCAGCGACTTTGTGCTTTCGGGTCGCGGTACCGGAGACCGTTTCCTGCGCACCAGCGACGGACATGTCCATGCCCGTATCGAACAGGGCGTTCTGAGGCAGTTT